>JBJTHI010000187.1:0-3287 GCA_046094425.1 Burkholderiales bacterium
TGGCATCCACGCCATGGTCCGCTGCCCACGCCGAAATGCTTTTGCCGGACTGCCTCCACCGCTGAACCACTTCCAGTTGTCGCCTAATCTTCTCCTGCCTCTGCACCGTTTCCATTCGCACCACCCTCGCTTTTGTCAAAACAGCAACCTTCTCAGGCTTCTGACGGCTCGCATAGGGTGTGGTTCACCGCGCGCTTACTGTTGGACGCAGCAGCCGGCGAGTGGTCCCCAGCGGCCGTTTCCCACCAAACCTGTCGGCTTGGTCCTCAGCCAAGACACTCTTTGAGCTCCAAGAAGCGAACTCAAAGAATGTGCCGAATGCGGTGGGGACGGCCTGCTTGCGAACGTGCCTCCAACATGAATCTTCGACATACGGTGCCAACCCTTGCGCGAAGACCGGTGCCTGCTTTGTGCGAAACAGGTGGGGGCAATGTGTGAACTCAGTGTCAAGAGGTCACCGCCCAATGTGACAGCAGTGTGCTGACACCCCGCCGCGCGGTGTGCCAACATATCGCCCAACAGTGTGGCGACTCTGGGAAGGGCGCGGCTAGGAGTCTGCGCGGCAGAGTCGTGACGAGTTTGAGAAGGCTTGGTAGTATGCGTTCCGCAAACCCACCTTGACCGCGTCAACGATCAGGTGTTGACCGGTGCAGTGGACGGCGCGTGGACGGTTTCGGGCGGAACCCAGCGGTGTGGCAGCAACTCGTGCAGTCGGCTGTTGGGCCAAGTGGGCAGTTTGGTGAGCACGTCTTTGAGATACACCCACGCATCATGCCCATTGAGTTTGGCTGACTCAATCAACGTCATCAGCACCGCCGCCCGCTCTCCGGCTTGCTGGCTGCCCACAAAGAGCCAGTTCTTGCGTCCCAGTGCCAGCGGCCGGATCGCGTTTTCCACCGCGTTGTTATCAATCGGGATGCGTGCATCGGCCAGGTGTAGGGTCAATGCCGCCCAGCGCTTGAGGGTGTAGTCCATGGCCTTGGCCGTCACATCGGCATTCATGAGTTGCTGTCGCTGTGTGAGTAACCAAGCCTTGAACTCTTGGAGCAGTGGTGCGTTTTGGGTTTGCCTGAGCAGATGTCGCTGCTGCTGATCAAGCTGCGCACCCTGGCGTTCTAATTCATACAGATGTTGGATTCGATTGAGCGCCTCTTTGGCGATCTCGCTTTGGTTGAGTTTGTGCGCCTCGAAGAACTTTCTCCTGGCATGGGCCCAGCATCCGGCCTCTTGGATTGTTTTTTGCTTGAACAAGGCTTTGTAGCCCGAGTAATCATCACAAACCAGGCTGCCTTGGAAGCCCTCCAGCAGTGTGGCCGCATGTTGGCCTTGTCGGCTGCTGCAGAACTCATAAACCACAGCCCGCTCGCGCGTCTCCAAATCACTGCTGCGGATGACCCAGGCGTAGGCGGTGTCTGTTTTGCCTGAACCGGGTGCGAGCAGCTTGATCGGCGTCTCGTCGGCATGCAGCACGGCTTGATGGTGGAGGTGCTGGCGCAGGGCTTGCGCCAAGGGCTGCAGTTGTGCACCGCTACTTCCAATCCAGCTGGCCATGCTGCTGCGGGCGATGAAGGCACCGCTTCGGCGGTAAATCTCTTCTTGGCGGAACAAAGGCAGGTGGTCGTCGTGCTTGGCAATGATCACCTGGGCCAGCAGCCCGGGGGCCGGGATGCCTTTGTCGATGATCTGGGCGGGCATGGGGGCCACGTGCACGGTGTTGCAACAAACACAGGCGTACTTGCCGCGAATGTGGCGGTGAACAAAGAATTGGGCCGGGACGCAATCGAGTTGTTCGCTGATCTCTTGACCAAAACGCTTCAAGGGATGCCCTGCGCTGCACACGGCGGGCTCGATCTCGTAGTGGTGATCAATGCGCTCCAGTTGGCTCGGTAGAGCCTGGCGTTTGGCTTGGCGTTTGATGCGGCTGGGGCCTGGGGTGCGCGCTTCGTCTTCGGCGCGGTCTTCGGCTTTGGATTCTTCGACCAGCAGGGCTTCGGTTTTTGCATCGAACAGCTGCGTTTGTGGATTGAGCCTTTGCGCGTCCAGGCTCTCACTGCTTTTGCCAAAGCGCCACTGCTTTAAGCGGGCCAGCTCAAAGTTCAGGGCGTCGATCTTGGTTTGTTTGAATTTGAGTTCAGCATGTTGCGTTTGGACTTGCGTGCGCAACTGCTCAATGAACTCACGTGCGTACTGCGCGGCTGCAGTGTCCCCGAGGGCTTGCAGCTGTGTTTGCAGTGAGGCGACATCGACGTCTTTGAGCATGCCGTTATCTTGCCTCGCGCGCGTGCGCGAGGCAAGACGGGAGATGCACGGATGGACAGGGTGTTTGGGCCGCACGATGTGTCAGCAGTGTGTCGGTGACGACAGCCATTCACACCACCACAGCAGTGAACACGGCGGCTCACACCACGGTGACCGGACGCACCGTGCCCAGGTGCAACCACGGCGCACCGGCTATCAACCACTGCCACTGCTCGGCGGTGATGGCCACGTGCGCCGTCTCATCTTGCGGCCAGACGAATCGAGCCCGACTGCTCAAGCGGCGTGTGCACAGCCACAGGCCAGAGCCATCCATCAGTAACACCTTCAATCGGCTGGCGCTGCGGTTGGCGAACACGTAGGCGGTGTGGGGCTGGGCACCGGATTCAAAGCTGTGCACCACGCGGGCCAACAAGGTGTCCATGCCTGCGCGCAGGTCTGCTGCGCCGCAGGCCAGGTAGATGGCGTCAATGCGCATCACAGAGGTGTACTGCCCAGCGTTGATACATTGCCAGGGCTACTGAGCAATTGGAGCAACGTCGCCAATTGCTGAGTTTGTGTCAGCGGCCAGTGCAAGACCAAATTCACCGCGCCGCAACCAGCAAGCGCACCCACCACCGCGCATTCGACGCGCACGCTGGCTGGGCTGGGCTGTACCACGGCGCTGGGATACGGGGTATTGGCAGCAGGCTTGCTGACCGCTTGTGAGTCGATGCGTTGCGCGGCCACAAAGCCTTTGGGTCGCGCTGGGACTGAGGTCGGCGCAGTGGTTTTGAGCACGGCCTTGCTGGCTGCTGGGTCTGCTGGACGAGATTGATCCGATGGCCCGGGAGCACCAGCCAGCCTTTGCTGCCAACGCTTCTCATACGTGACCCATCCCATCAGCAGCTTGGCATCCACGCCATGGTCCGCTGCCCACGCCGAAATGCTTTTGCCGGACTGCCTCCACCGCTGAACCACTTCCAGTTGTCGCCTAATCTTCTCCTGCCTCTGCACCGTTTCCATTCGCACCACCCTCGCTTTTGTCAAAA
>JBJTHI010000188.1:0-2723 GCA_046094425.1 Burkholderiales bacterium
GCACTCGGTTCATCGTCATGGCTCACCTCCTGTTGCGATGGGCCTATCTTGCACGGCCACAAGCTCACCAGGTGAGCCTGTCACTCGTGTGGCTGAAATTTGTCACTAATCAGGTAACCAGAAGACCTGATTGCAGGGGCCTCAGGGTCAGGTCTCCCATTTCCCCTAAACTACCCGCCTGAACACCACTGACCACTGCACGTCGCCCAAGTCATGAGCCGCCCCCTACGCATTGAATTCCCTGGTGCTATCTACCACGTCACGTCACGCGGCGACCGGCGTGAAGCGATTTATCGGGATGAGGTGGATCGGCAGACACAGTTGGAAGTTTTGGCACAAGCCGCGGATCGGTTTGATGCGCAGGTGCTGGCTTACTGTTTGATGGGCAACCACTATCACTTGGTGTTGCACACGCGGCAGGGCAATCTGTCTCGGTTGATGCGCCACTTCAACGGCGTGTACACCCAGGCCTACAACCGGCGGCACGGGTTGGTGGGGCATTTGTTCCAGGGTCGGTTCAAGTCTATTTTGGTTGATCGAGACTCGTATTTGTTGGCGCTGTGTCGTTATGTCGAGCGCAACCCGGTGGCAGCGGGCCTGGTGGCCTCGGCGGGGGAGTGGCCCTGGTCGAGTTACGCGGCTCATGTGGGGCGTGCCGCAACGCCGCTTTGGCTGGACACGGCTGGCTTGCATGGTTATCTGCTGGGTCACTCGGTGACCAGCGCCGCCGATTCGCGCCGTGCGTGTGCGCGGTACGCAGAATTGGTAGAACAGAGCCAGGCACAAGACGCCACGTTTTGGCGTGATGCGCTGCAAGGCCAGGTGTATTTGGGCGATGAAAACTTTGTGCAGTGCATGCAAGCGCAGATGCACGCGCACCAGCAACACGACAAGCAGATCCCGAAAGCGCAGCGTCGGCGCCGTCAAAGCTGGCAAGCCTGGCTGGAGGAATGCCAAGGTGATCGAGACCAAGCGCTGTACCAGGCTTACCAACAAGGGGGTATGACAATGACTCAATTGGCCAGAGATTCAGGTTTGTCGATCAGCCATGTCAGTCGCTTGATTGCGAAGGGGGAGAGGGAGAAATGGGAGACCTGATAAACATCTACCCGTGAGTCGGCCTCCATTGAGGGGTCTATCGTTTGGATTGCGATTCAGACGATGGAAACCTAACCCAAGGAGGCCGACATGGAACTTTACGCGGGGATTGATTTGCACAGCAACAACAGCGTGTTGAGCGTACTGGATGAGACCGATCGAGTGGTCTTTGCCAAGCGCTTGCCCAACGACTTGGCTGCTATCGTGGCAGCGCTGCGCGCTTGTGTGGGTGATGGCGCGGGCACGCTACACGGCGTAGCCGTGGAGTCCACCTACAACTGGTACTGGTTGGTCGATGGCCTGATGGATGCAGGCTTTACCGTGCACCTGGTCAACACCTGCGCCATCAAACAATACGACGGCCTCAAACACAGCGGCGACTTTGAAGACGCCCGCCACCTGGCCCACCTGATGCGGCTGGGGATTTTGCCCACCGGCCACATCTACCCCAAGGGCGAGCGCGCCGTGCGCGACTTGCTGCGCAAACGCGGCCAACTCGTGCGCCAGCGCAGCAGCCAAATCTTGAGCGTGCAAAACCTGCTGGCCCGCAACCTGGCCACCCGCGCCCGGGGCAACGAGATCAAACAGTGGAGCGACGCCCAGATCGACGCCATGCCGCTGCTGCCCGAACAGCAGCAAGCCCTCAAAGCCAACCTGGCCGTGATGAGCTGCCTGGACGGGCAGATCAAACAATTGGAGCGCAGCATTCTGTCCAAGGTCAAACTGCAAGCGCAGTTTCAGTCACTCAAAACCGTCAGCGGCATTGGCGATGTGCTGGCGCTGACCATTGCCTTGGAGACGGGTGAGATCAGCCGCTTTGAAAGCCCTGGCAACTTTGCGTCTTATGCGCGCGCCGTGAACAGCAGGCGCGAGTCCAACGGCAAGAAGAAAGGCCAAGGCAACACCAAATGCGGCAACAAACACCTGGCCTGGGCCTTCATCGAAGCGGCGCACTTTGCGGTTCGATACGACGCGGCCATCAAACGTTGGTACCAAAAGAAATGCACGAGCAGCCTCTCGGTGGTGGCCATCAAAGCCGTGGCCCACAAACTGGCGCGGGCCTGCTATCACGTGATGAAGGACGGGCAGGCGTTTGACGTGAAGAAAGCGTTTGGGTGAGGCATCAGCAAAAAGCAATACAAAAGCGAGCAACTAAAAGGCAAAGCCCAGACGCAACAGTAGAGAGTTCAATGGGACGGCGGTGCCAGTGCCCCTATGGGGTTGGTTCATAACCAGAAGACCTGATTGCACGGCACCGCTGATCCCGCCCAACAAAGGCGAATGGAAAAAGCGAAGGAAGCAAGACAGACAGACAAAGCAATGAACGATGAAAGGTCAAACGAGTTCGATAGCGCCCGCAGCAGGAGCCACAAGGGGTTGGATTGCAGCGATGCAAAGCCATAGATCTGTGCGGTCAAAAGTGGTTGACCGGCCTTATTGGACGTGCTGGGGAACAGAGGGTTTTCTGGGGCTGTGAATGCAGCCAGGGGCTGATGGGTAGCCAAAGCAGCGCGAGCTGCCCAGGCGATCAAGCGGCCTTGATCCTGATGGGTGACTGGTGCGCTGTTGTGCGCAACCGCAATTTTGAGAACCAAGTGTGCTGAAAATTCAGACGACCGAGAAGA
>JBJTHI010000189.1:0-10713 GCA_046094425.1 Burkholderiales bacterium
TCCACCAACCACACCGCGTCGCGCAGGCTGTTCACCATGGCCAACACCATCGCCGGTGGTGCGATGCCCGAGGGACTGAGCGCGGCCGTCCGCGCCACAAAACGCGAATCCGAGAGATCGCTCACGCGGCCTCCTTGAAGGTGGGTTCTGCGGGATTTGATTCACCACGCAGGGGCTCAAAGAAATAAGCCACACGCTGGCGTGGCGAGAGGTAAATGAGTGCCTCGGGCGGCAGGCCCATGGGCTTCAAGCTGCGGCGTATGCTCACATCGCCCAACTGCTGCAAATCGACCACCAAGGCTTCGTCGCGCGGCACCTTGCGTTCATAGGCCAATACGCAGGGTTTGAGTGGGCGGCTGGTATTCACAGCCACCACCATGGCAAAACGTTCGTCGCTGAGTTGCACCAAAGAGCCGGGTGGATACACGCCCATCATCTTGATGAAGGCGTTCAGCAAGCCAGTGTCAAATTTGGACTGCCCTTGGGCATACATCAAGGCCAAGGCCTCGTGTGGGGTCAGCGCATGCGATGGCATGTGCGGGTTGCACAGGTTGTCGTAGCGGTTGACGATGGCCACCAAACGCGCCGCCAAACTCAGGCGATCACCGGTGCTGCGGTTGGGGAAGCCAGCGCCATCCATCATTTCGTGGTGCTGCGCAATCACCAACAACGCGGCTGATGACAGGCCCATGCTCCGCCCCAATTGCACACCGTGGGCCACATGGTCTTGGTAGTGGGCCAGGTCGGCTGGCGAAAAGTGATTCTGCCGAGAACGAACACGCTCTGGAATTTTGAGTTTGCCGATGTCGTGGGTGAGCGCGCCTACGCCCAAGTCCAGCAGGTCGGCCTCGCTCCACCCCTGCGCCCGCCCGAGCAACAGCGAGAGCAAACTCACGCTCACCGCATGGGCCGAGGCCTTGTCGCCCGCCGCATCACTGAGCAGGCGTATGGAGACTTCTTGTGCGCCCGCCATTTTGTCCAGCAAAGCACGCGACAGCGCCAGCGCTTGTGCCCCGGCTTCTTCCGGCATTTTGGCCACTTGCTCATTCATGCGTCGGCATTCGCGGGCCGCTTCAGTGAATTGTTTTTCACACAGGGCCAGCGACGCCCGTTGTGCCGACAACTTCTGTTTGTGTTGCAGCCGCGCTTGCTCCTCGGGGCTGACCACCACTTCCAGCTGGGCATGGCGACTGGATTCCTCAGCCGATGAAGTCCGTGGCGCGCTGGTCAACGCCGGCAAACCGTCTGGACTGTCGCTGCCACCGTCATTGCCACTTTGGGCCGCACACCAGCGCACTTGTTTGAGACCCAGCCCCTGGATGGTTTTGATTTGATCCTGGCTGGCAATTTTGAAATGCGAGAGCGGGAAGGGATGCGACATCCAACCCAACTCCAAATACACATACATGCCCACCTGCAAAGCAGTCACGTCGACCAATGGCAGTGAATGAATGTCTTTCATGGCTTTCAGGGCTTCGGCGGCGCGCAGAGGAAGATGCAAAAAAAGGCGGGCAAGAAAGGTGCTATCTCGTTATCGGCGAACGCAAGTCTCCACTTGAGCGCCTCGAAGGGCCACAAAGTGAGACTTACTTGGGACTCCCCTCAGATATCGGCAGCGCTTTGGATGAATGAAGGGCGTTTTTATCAAGCTTTATTCAAATTGATGAAAACAACCCGGCAACTTCGGGTGACCGTGCAAAGTTGGCACAACACAAGGCCACAGGGTTATGCTGCGTCCATGTTTGCTGTGTTCAGTGTCAACGGTCGTGTGGGCAGCGGCACGCTGGAGCAACTGCGTGAGGTGGCTCCTGTGCGCCCGGCCAGCCGGGTTCGTGGTGTGAGTCGGGCAGATACCGAGGAAGACCGCACAGCGTCAGGCAGATCGCTGACCGATGAAGATTTCGTGCACCTCGGTCAAGGCTCAGCCAAAGACCCCGCGCGCGGTTTGCCAGCGGGGCTCCAATCAGCCCAGTCGGCGCTAGCGGCCTATGCCGACTTCAGCCCCGCTCACCACGCCAGCCCCAGCAGCAAACGCCCCCTCACCCGAGTGGCCGAGGTGATGAGCACGGCCCTCATCACCCTGCAGAGCACCATGCCCTTGGTGGATGCTTGGCAAGTATTGGCTGAACGCGGGGTAGGCCAAGCACCGGTGCTCAACGCGCAAAACCGGCTCGTGGGTTTGCTGCTGCAAGCCGACATGATGCAAGGTGCCGCCCTGCCCCACCCGGGCCTCGCCCCCGCCGCCTGGTTGGCCCTGTGGAAACAAACCGTGGCCGACTTGATGTGGACGCCCGTGCCCAGCGTGGGCGCGGACGCCGACATTCGGCGTGTCGCACAGGCCCTGCTGCGCTGGCAACTGCCGGGTTTGCCGGTGGCAGACGACGAGGGTGTGGTGACTGGTTTCATCGCCCGCAGCGACATCCTACGGGCCGTGGCGGTCGACCCGCCGCTGGACTTGTGGGGGTGAGCCAAGGGATGCTCTGCATAACTCATTGCGGACTGTGGCAGCACGGACTCGGGCGGTCTACGGCGTTGTTTTCCTTGCCAATAGCCAAGCTATTGGCTGCGAAAAACGCCTTGTAGCCCATCCCGATCCGCGCCACCACGGCCTCGCAAGAGTTATGCAGAGCATCCCAAGGCCTGCGCCGGGCGACAATAGCGGCATCCAAATTCACCACCGACCGCGAGGCCGCCCATGATTCTTGAACACGCCGACATCCGCATACAGCCTGGCCAACAAGCGGCTTTTGAAGTGGCCATTGCCCACGGGATCAACAGCGTCATCTCGCAGGCCAGAGGCTTTCGGGGCTTCAAGGTGAACAAAAGTGTGGAGTCACCTGAACGCTACGTTTTGATGATTTATTGGGATACCTTGGAAAACCACACGGTGGACTTCCGTCAGGGCCCGCTCTTCCCCCAGTGGCGTGCCATCGTGGGCCCCTTCTTTGCCGCGCCACCTGTGGTCGAGCACTTTGAACTCGTGACCAAGTCGGTGTAACCGCGATGAGTTTGATCCTGCCCCAACGCGCCCTGGTACTGTTCTCCGGCGGCCAAGACTCCACCGCCTGTTTGGCCTGGGCCTTGAACCGCTACGAATATGTAGAAACCATAGGCTTCAACTACGGCCAGCGCCATGCGGTGGAACTGGCTTGCAGGCCCGTGGTGCGGGCTGAACTGCGCCAGCGTTTTCAAACCTGGTCGAACCGGCTAGGGCCAGACCATGTACTTGATCTGTCCTTGCTTGGGCAAATTTCCGACACCGCCCTCACCCAAGAGCGCGCCATAGAAATGCGCGACAACGGCCTGCCCAACACCTTTGTGCCTGGGCGCAATTTGCTCTTCATGGGTTTTGCCGCCACCGTGGCCTACCGCCGCTCCTTGAGTGTGCTGGTGGGCGGCATGTGCGAAACCGACTTCTCCGGTTACCCCGACTGCCGCGACAACTCCCTCAAAGCCCTGCAAGTCGCCCTGAGTTTGGGGCTGGACACCCGGCTCACCATTGAAACGCCTTTGATGTGGCTGGATAAAGCCCAAACCTGGGCCCTCACCCACGCCCTGGGCGGCGAGTCCCTGAACGAACTCATCGTGGAACACACCCACACCTGCTACCTCGGTGACCGCAGTCAGCGCCACGACTGGGGCTACGGCTGCGGCCACTGCCCCGCTTGCGACTTACGCGCCAAGGGCCACGAGAGTTTCATGAAACGCCCCCAGGTGTGGAGCCGCACCGACTCCTTGACCTTGGGTTGATTCTCTTGGCCGTGTACAGCGTCAAAGAAATTTTCTACACCCTGCAAGGCGAAGGCGGCCAGGCCGGGCGAGCGGCCGTGTTTTGCCGCTTCGCGGGCTGCAATTTATGGAGCGGGCGTGAGGCGGATCGTGCGAGCGCCATCTGCCGCTTTTGCGACACCGACTTTGTGGGCACCGACGGCAGCGGCGGTGGCAAGTTTGAGCAAGCCGCGCAACTGGCACAGGCCATTGCTGGGCACTGGCCGACCGCCACCAGCGCGCGCCGTTTTGTGGTGCTCACCGGCGGCGAGCCCTTGCTGCAAGTCGATGCTGCGCTGCTGGATGCTTTGCACGCCCAAGGTTTTGAAGTGGCGGTAGAAACCAATGGCACCGTGGCCGCGCCACCGGGCATCGACTGGTTATGCGTCAGCCCCAAAGCGGGTGCCCGGGTCGTGCAACAACAAGGCCAGGAGTTGAAGTTGGTCTTCCCCCAAGACGGCCTGGATCCGAGCAACTTTTTGGCATGGAACTTCCAGCACTTTTTTCTGCAACCCATGGACGGCCCGTGTCAAAGAGACAATACGGCTGCTGCCATCGCCTACTGCCAAGCTCACCCGCAGTGGCGTTTGAGCGTGCAGACGCACAAGGTGATTGGCATTCGTTGAATCGGCAATCGTTATTCCAGAAACCGGACAGGCCCCATGCGCTGCGAGTTAAGTCAACGTTTTTATTTTGAATCCGCCCACACCCTGCGCCGCAAGGTAGAAGCCGAAGGCAGTCGCCGCATTCACGGCCACACCTACCACGCCGAAGTTTTTCTACGCGGCGAGGTCAACCCAGACACCGGCATGTTGGTCGACCTGGCCGAGGTACGCGCCGCCATCGCCCAAGTGCGCGAGCAACTCGATCACCATCTGCTAGATGAAGTGCAGGGCCTCGGCCCCGCCACATTGGAAAACCTGTGCCGCTTCATTTTTGAGCAGTTGGCAGCGCAACTGCCCATGTTGGACGCCGTCACCGTCGAACGCCCGGCCAGTGGCGATAAGTGTCGGTATCAGCGAGTGGGCAGTTAATCCTACTGTGTCAGTAAATTACCCCTGCGTGAACCCCTGTGACAGCCGCAATCTAGGCGCAAAGCGCAGCCGGGTTGTACACCCGGCGAGCATTTGCAACGACGCGTGCGGCTGTCACAGGGGCTCACCCTTGGGGCCGGTACGCCAAGCCGTGCTGGGCGTTGTTGCAGCCCTTGCCCGGGGTGATACCCCGGGCGGCGGCCTGCGCCTAGCCCAGCGCGGCTTGGCCTACCGGCCCGCAGGGTGAGCCCCTCTGAGATCCGCACTCGTCGTTGCAAATGCTCGCCGGGTGTACAACCCGGCTGTGCTTTGCGCCTAGATTGCGACTCTCAGAGGGGCTCACGCAGGGGCAATTTACTGACACAGTAAGACTAAGGGAGTTTTTATCGTGAGGGGATTCTAGGCAGCGGCCATAGGCCGACCTTTGCGGAGTTCAAGGTGGTGGTGTTGGCAACTCCTGGTGGCTCACAGCGCAACTTGCTACCCCTTTTTTGGGGTGTTGATAGGCCCTGCAGGGTCAACGCCGGTAGAACATTGCAAAAGAATTCAGCAGCAAGGCGGTGTAGTTCATCACGCTGACCATGTTCAGGTATTTGGTGGCGAACTGTTGGCCGTTTTGCGAAACGTCTCTGAAGTTTCCTGGATGGGCGGCTTCTCGTTCCACGATGTGCTCCAACTCGTTTTCGGTATGCACCACAAGCAAATCATGGCCTGGTGTGAGCGCAGGAAAGTAGTACAACTCGTGAGGCGAATCAAACTTGACCACCACGCTGTTGCTCATCAAGCCCTTGACCAAACGCGAACAAGTGGCACCGTTGCCGTCCATCACGATCAAAAAGCGGTGACGCAGTTGTTCTTCCCAGCTGACGTAACTCGAAAAGTAAGGCTGACTCATCAGGACGGTTTTGGCTTCTTCTGAGAGGCACTGGGTGGCGTTGGCAATTTGAAACCTGACCAGAGGGTGCTGGTGGAAGTGGGCCGCTATTCGCAAACGCCTTGATTCCAAGTTGCGAATGCTGTCCACCGTGTGCCAATCGCCCGTGGACGATCCAACAAAACAGGCGGAAACCGCCTTGGCGTCATAGCTCAGGGCATCGTGTTCCTTCTGGTACCACTTGCTGTGAAAGAAGTCCACATCGGGTAGCAGCAGGTTACGCGTGCCCCGTTCTTTTTGAAAGCTGAAGATGGGGACTTCTACGCTGTGCTGAGGTAAATCGGTCACGTCCAGAGCCATGTCGAATGAATACGGGGCTGGGCTTCTTCGCAAAACCGTTTCTATAAATCCCCGGTACAGCATGGCGCGCTTCAAAAAACTTCGTTGTTCTTCGAGGCGAAACTTGGCTTGGGCTGCAGGGAAAGAAAACCTGCGTTTCTTCCACAAACGAACGTTATGACCTCGAACCGACAGAATGAAGGCGCTGGTCGACCCTGCATTGAGGTCATGCAGTGCGTCCATCGTTGCTCGCTGTGATAGCGGCTGCCGCGTCTCCCAATAAGCGGTTTGGTGCCTAACCAAACGGTTCAGTTCTTCTTGGTTGGCTTGACCGATGAGGGCTGTCTCGTGCGATGCATCACGCACACTGCGGGTCAAACGTGTTCGGAACTTCCATACCTTCCAGGCGATGTCCAGCGTGGGGTGCAATGTTTTATTCACAGCCTCCTCCACGGCTTGCCTTTCCACTCATTCACTCCGGTGGCCAGCAAGTCTTCCAACACCGCATTCTGTGTAGTCACCCCCAACACCCGCAAAGCCTCTTGCACGGCTTTCACGCCCGGAACCAAAGGTGGCGCGTCGCTGCTCTTCGATAACTTTTCACCCGCCGCATCCAGCACCAGCGGTGTGTGCAAGTAAAGTGGCGTGGGCAGGCCGAGTTGATGCTGCAAATGAATTTGGCGTGGTGTGTTGTCGGCCAAATCTTCGCCGCGCACCACATGGGTGATGCCTTGGGCTGCATCGTCCACCACCACAGCGAGTTGGTAGGCCCACAGGCCGTCGGCGCGTTTCAACACAAAGTCGCCGACTTCGGCGCTGAGGTTTTGAGTCTGTGCACCCAAGCGGCGGTCTGTCCAATGCACCACCACAGCTTGTTCGGGCGTGCCACAGCGCAGCCGCACAGCGCGTGGTGCTTGACCATCATGCAGACCTTGGCGGCAAGTGCCGGGATACACCCACTCCGCGTGGCGCGGTGCTGTTAAGCCTCGTGACAACCAATACGTATGAATGTCTTTGCGGCTGCAAGCGCAGGGGTAGATTGCTTCAGTCGTTTGAAGTTGCTCCAGTGCGGCTTGGTAAGCCCCGCTGCGCTCAGACTGTACCCACGGCGTATCGTCAGGCAGCAAACCACAGGCTGCGAGTTGCGACAGGATGAGATCCGCAGCGCCTGGCACACAGCGCGGTGTGTCCACATCTTCGATGCGCACCAACCAGCGCCCGCTGTGGGCGCGGGCGTCTAACCAACTGGCCAGGGCAGCCACCAAGGAACCGGCATGCAAAGGGCCGGTGGGTGAGGGCGCGAAGCGACCTGTGTAAACGCTTGGTGCTGGCATGGAACTCAGCAAATCCACTGGCTGCTGTGCCGCTCCAGCAGCGCTTGGCGTGTGGTCGGGCTTTGCAGTTGTTGCAACCACCACTGCAAACCCAAGCCCAAGGAGGCGTCTTGTTGCGAACTGGCACGCCAGGCATAACCGAAGGTGGCGGTGTGGCGGGGGCGTTGCACCTCTTTCACCACCAAACGCCCGGCTTCAATGTGGCGGCGAGCGACGGGTTCAGGCAAAAAGCCGCAGCCCATGCAGCGTAAATGCGCTTCCACTTTGGCTTGGGTGCTGCTCACGGTGAGCACGTCTTGGCCGGGCAGCAAATTCACGGTCATGGGGGAGAGTTGTTTGGCCGAATCGGCCACGGCCACGGCACGGTGTTTCAGAATGTCCGCGTCACTGAGCTTGCCTTTGACTTTGGCCAGGGGATGGTGCGGTGCCACCGCAAACACAAAATCCATGCTGCCGAGTTCGGCCACTTGCACACCTGGCGGTGGTGCGGTGGGCAAGTGGGTCGCCACGCCGATGGCCAAGTCGGCCTGCCCGCTGGACAAGGCCTCCCAGGTGCCAGCCAAGACCTCGGTGCGCAGCCGCAAGCGTGTACCGGTGCCCTGGTGGGTGGCACGCGCGTGGTCGCAAAGCGCAAAAAATGCCTCGCACAACTCGAACACTGTGACCTGGGACATCACCCCATCTACCGCCACCGTGAGTTCGGCTTCCCAGCCCGTGGCCACGCGGCGCACGCGGTGGGCCACGCTGTCCATTTGTGACAGCAGGCGTCGCCCTTCGTTAAGCAATTCCAACCCCGCCGCGGTGAATTGGGCTTGGCGGGACGATCGATCAAACAGCAGCACGTCCAGAGCCTCCTCCAACTGGCGCACGCTGTAGGTCAGGGCGGACGGTACTTTGCCCAAATCACGCGCAGCGGCGGCAAAACTGCCGGTGCGGGCAATGGCGTCCACCATGGACAGGGCTTCGGGGGTGAGGACGAGATGGCGGTCGGGCATGGCAGATGGGGGTGACGAAATGGGCATTCATCTTATTTGAATGGCGTCGTCAATGCCGTGCAGCGTGGTGTTTGGCCCTGCTCACTAGAGTAGCGACATCGCATCGACCAACGACGCTTTGAACAGCAGGAGATTCTCACCATGATCACTTTACGTAGATCCAGTGACCGAGGGGTGGCCGACCACGGTTGGCTCAAAAGTTTTCACAGCTTTTCGTTTGCCGAGTACTTGGACCCAGCCCACATGGGTTTTGGCAACCTGCGTGTCATCAATGAAGACCGCATTGCACCCGGCACCGGTTTTGGCACCCACGGCCACCGCGACATGGAAATCAACAGCTATGTTCTGGAAGGGGCCCTGGGCAATAAAGACAGCCTGGGCAATGGCACCAGCATCTTGCCTGGCGATGTGCAGCGCATGAGCGCGGGCAGTGGCGTGCGCCACAGCGAACAAAACCATGCGCCGAAGCAAACGACGCATTTCTTGCAAATTTGGATACAGCCCAACCAGTTCGGCATCGAGCCCGGCTATGAGCAGAAGCATTTTGAAACGGCAGACAAACGCGGCAAGCTGCGTTTGGTGGTGAGCAATGATGGCCGCGATGGCTCGGTCAGCATGCAGGCCGATGCCTCTCTTTACGCAGGCTTATTTGATGGCGATGAAGCGGCTACTTTGCACTTGAACCCCGCACGCAAAGCTTATGTGCACGTGGTGCGCGGCCAACTGACGGTGAATGGGCAAGTATTGACCAGCGGTGATGCGCTGAAGCTAGAAAGCGAAACAGCACTTGAGCTTGCACAGGGGCAAGACGCCGAGGTGTTGGTGTTTGATTTGGCGGCTTGACTGACTTTGAAACTCAAGAATCAAGCCATGTGCGGCGCAGAACTTCATTCCATCCGGCAAGTCGAGCAGGTCTTGCCCATGCCCTGGCATGCGTTCAACAGCGGATCAGGCGCGTGGATGTTGCATCCGCAAGATTTGCACGCGCTCGATCCTGTGGTGTTGGCAGACCATTTCAAAATGCCCACACCCACCTTCCCGCCCCATCCCCATGCGGGTTTTTCGGCGGTGACGTATTTGTTTGAAGACAGTGAAGACGGCTTCAACAACCGCGATTCGCTGGGCACCTCGTGTGCCATTGAACCCGGAGCCTTGCACTGGACGCAGGCGGGCCGGGGCATGTTGCATGAAGAAGTGCCCACCACGCCAGGCAAAGTCGCCCACGGTTTGCAGTTGTTCGTCAACTCGCGTGCCAGCGACAAAAACGCCGAGCCTGCTGCGTTTCATTTGTTGGCCTGCGAGATTCCCGTGCTGACGACCGAAGCCGGTGTGAAGGTGCGTGTGGTACAGGGCGAGTTTGAAGGCTTGGTCAGCCGCGTGGCCGCCCACACCCCGGTGCTCTTGCTCGACATGAGCTTGCCCGCACACAGCAGCCTGACCGTGCCGCTCGCTCAAGGACAGCGTGCGTTTGCCATCGTGGTGCAGGGGGCGGTCTTACATGCTGGCAGTGAGGTCGGCGCCCAGAACGCTCTGCTGTTCTCTGACGACGGTGCGGCGGTGCGTTTGCAAGCGGGGGCAGCCCCTACCCAGGTGGTGCTGCTCGCGGGTGCGCCTTTGGCCGAACCCATCGTGCCGCGCGGCCCTTTCCTTGCCAACACGGTAGAACAAGCTGCCGACATGGTGCAGCGTTTTCGGCGTGGTGAGATGGGGGCGCTTGAGCCCACTTTTGCAACATGAGTTTTTCGCGTGAGTGTCCACCGTCTTTTTAGCCAGGAGAAAACAATGACTTCCAGTTCATCCAACACCTTCAATCCCACCCTAATCCTCATTGGCCGCATCTTGCTGGCCTTGATGTTTGTCGTGGCTGGGTTTTCCAAAATTGGCAGCTTCGGTGGGACGGTGGGTTACATCGCCTCCAAAGGCCTGCCCCTGCCGAGCCTATTGGCCGTGGCTACCATTGCACTGGAACTGTTGAGCGGTTTGGCGTTGATCTTGGGGTGGCAGACACGGTTGGCCGCCTTGGCCTTGGCGCTGTTCACTCTCGCCGCCAGCGTCATTTTTCATAACTTCTGGGCCATGCCGGTGGAGCAGCAAATGATGCAGCATCTGATGTTCATGAAAAACCTCTCGGTCGCTGGTGGAATGCTGGTGCTGGCAGCCTGCGGTGCAGGTGTCTACAGCCTCGATGCACGCCGCCATAGCGCTTGATTTCTTTTTACCCACCCACAAGGAGATGTTATGGATGCCTCCCTCCCCGCGGGGACAAGAAGGAGCTGATCGGTGAAGAGTGCTGAACAGCCGCTAACCAAGGAGGGGGAACCGCTGCTGCAATGCAGTGGGGTGGATCCTCTGATGGATACGGCATCAAA
>JBJTHI010000190.1:0-16987 GCA_046094425.1 Burkholderiales bacterium
GCCGCGCTCAACATCAAGAAACCCACCGTCGATGCCCAGCTGACCCTGTTGTAGTGGCAATTCCGACAGGCTGCCCTATACAGATCAAAAACTTACAGCGCTTGGTGTCGAACTCGGGGGTACTGGCCATCGATTCTGCAGCGGCCCTGTCCACCCCGGGGGCCGCATCGGGCCGTTTCCCTTTGATGCTGTTCAGCCAAGAACTGCTGGCCCTGCTGGACGCGGGTTTGAATTTGACCGAAGCCTTGAGCACCTTGCACACCAAAGAACGCCAGCCACTGGCGCGCAGTGTGCTTGCGGAGGTGTTGTTGGCTTTGCGCGAAGGACGCAATTTTTCTGATGTGTTAGCCGCCAAGGCTGAGCATTTTCCCGAGGTGTATGTGGCCACGGTGCGGGCTTCTGAGCGCACGGGTGGTTTGCCCCAAGCGCTGGCGCGGTACATCGCCTACCAGCTTCAGTTTGAAATGCTGCGCAAAAAACTGGTGTCGGCGGCCATCTATCCCGTCATGCTGTTGATCGTGGGTGGGTTTGTGACCTTGTTTTTGCTCGGTTATGTGGTGCCGCGTTTTGCAGGGGTTTACGAATCGTCTGGACGTGACATGCCATGGATGTCGGGTTTGTTGTTGTCCTTCGGCCAGCACATTAACGACCATGGAGCTTGGGTGTTTGCGGGTGTGGTGCTAACGGTCATAGGGCTGGTCTGGGGATTGTCCCAAGCGCAGGGGAGGGCCTGGTTGTTGTCTAGGGTGTTGGCGTTGCCGGGTTTGGCACCGCGCGCAGACGAATTTCGTTTGGCGCGGTTTTACCGTGCCGTGAGCCTGCTGTTGGCTGCAGGCATTGCTTTGCCCCGTGCCATGGGCATGGTGACGGGATTGCTGAGTTCACGCCAGCAAGTGGGGCTGGCACAGTGCCGCTTGGCGGTGGAAGAAGGGCAAAGTTTGTCGGTTGCATTGGTGGCTGCTGGCTTGGCCAGCCCGGTGGCGGAATCCTTGATCAAGGTGGGCGAACGTTCGGGGCAAATGGCCGACATGCTGGAACGCACGGCACGTTTTGTGGACGACGATTTTTCACGCTGGGTGGACTGGGCTTCGCGGCTGCTTGAGCCTTTGTTGATGACTGTGATTGGGCTGGTGATCGGTGGCGTGGTGGTACTGATGTATTTGCCGATCTTTGAGCTGGCGGGCAGTTTGTGATGACAAGTGCTCCTCATACCAGCACTGAACTTGACCTTGAGGACGCCTCCACCGTGCAGGCCCTTGGGCCAGAGGTGTTGGCAAAGGCCCGTGGCCTTGTTGCCAATGGTCTGGCGATCAACTTGCCAGCGGCCTTGCGGCAAACAACTGGTTGGTCTGGGGAGCGTGTGACCGCAGCGCTGGGGCTGAGTTTTGCTTACCCCGTGTTGACCATGGGTGCACTGCAGGACATGGCCCCCAATTTTGAGGCCTTGGGCTACACCGACTGTGTGGACAGGGGCGTGGTCGTGCTGCGGCAAGACGGCGGCCAGGCTTGGCTGGTGCTTTCTGACCCATTTGATGCCTCGACCGAGGACTGGGCCTTACGCCGCTGCGAAGCAGCAGGGCAAATGCCGAGGGTCGCAGTGGTGCAACTTGAAGATTTGCAAGCCTATTTGGCGCAACAAGAGCGCCAGGTGCGAGCGATAGATGGCGTGCAGACGTGGGACGGGCCGCGCAGTGATGAAGAGGTAGCTGCCGTCATCACGCTGAGTTCGATCAATGACGATGCCAGTCCGGTTGTTAAGTTGGTGAACTCCACCATCTATGACGCCTTGACACTGCAGGCCAGTGACATTCATTTGGAATGTGATGCAGGTGCCCTGCATGTGTTGTACCGGATTGACGGTGTGCTGGTCGCCATCACGCAGGTGCAAGGGCAAGACATGGCCGAACAAGTCATCTCGCGGGTGAAGGTGATGGCCGAGCTTGACATTGCAGAGCGTCGCGTGCCCCAAGATGGACGCTTCAAGGTGCGCGTGAACGGACGTGAAATTGATTTTCGTGTCTCGGTGATGCCGAATATTTTTGGCGAAGACGCGGTGTTGCGCCTGTTAGACCGACAGTCGCTCACAGAAGAAGCGCGCTCCTTGCGGCTGGACAACTTGGGTCTGGATGATCGAGTGATGACACCGATACGTCTGCTCGCCAAAAAGCCTCACGGCATGTTGTTGGTGACGGGGCCGACGGGTTCCGGGAAAACTACCACGCTGTACGCAGCCATCACAGAGATTCATACCGGACGCGACAAGATCGTGACGATTGAAGACCCGGTGGAGTACCGGTTGCCTAGGGTGTTGCAAATACCGGTGAACGAAAAAAAGGGTCTCACGTTTGCAAGGGGGCTGCGCTCTATCTTGCGCCATGACCCCGACAAAATCATGGTGGGCGAAATTCGTGACGATGAAACCGCGCAGATCGCGGTGCAAGCGGCGCTGACAGGGCATTTGGTTTTTACCACTGTGCATGCCAACAATGTGTTTGACGTGGTGGGTCGATTTCTGCATATGGGCGTAGACCCCTACAGTTTTGCTGCGGCACTCAACGGCATCGTGGCCCAGCGTTTGTTGCGGGTGAATTGCCCGCAATGCATCTCGCCCTACGCACCCACTACCGAGGAAAAGGATTTGTTGGGGCTGAAGGATGAGCACATGGCAGGTTGGACGTTCAAGAAAGGCACAGGCTGTGGTCACTGCCGGGGGACGGGCTACAAAGGCCGCAAGGCAGTGGCCGAGGTGCTGGTGCTGGATGACGAACTACGGGAGTTGATTGCCAGCCGGGCGCCAGTCTCCGTGCTCAAAGAGAGCGCACAACGTGTCGGACTGTTTCCCTTGCGTGAGGCAGCGCTGCAATGGGCTTCTCGTGGTGAAACCACGCTGGAAGAGGTGGCACGTGTCACGGGTTGATTTTTTTCGGCCGGGTATTTGGTTCAAGAGAGGCCCTGTTCTGCACCTGTGTCTGTTGGCTGGCGCTGTGCAGTGGGGGGTTTCGGTCGGGCGAGGTGTGAAGTTGTCGTGGCTTGCCAGTGGCAGTGTCGAACTCACGGCACAGACCCCTGACGATGCGGTGCCGCCCAAGGCCTTGTGGTTGAAGGCTGTGCAGCAGACGCTGGGCGATCTTTTCCACGGTACGAAGTTTGTGACAGCATTAAAAGATGTTGTGCAAATCCGGGTGTTGGTGAGTGACGCTGTGCTTGCTGTCACCACCTTGCCGTGGAGCACGGCCCTGTTCAAGCCAAACTCTGCTGAAACCTATGCGAGAGAGGGGTTGTCCGGGGCTGGTTTTTCAGTGCAATCTGACGATGTGATTCGGCTCGACGATCAACCGTCTGGGCTGCCTCGATTGGTGGTTGCGTATCCCGCCGTGCTTTTGAGCTGCTTGGAGTTATTTGCGAGACGGCTTGGCGCCAGTGATATGACTGTATTGCCCGTTTCGGTAGCGGCTTGGTATGGAGGACATCGTTCAGGGAAGCGTTCTCACTTTTCCGCTTTGGCGCTGGTTGACGGTGATCAAGTTATCTTTGTTCATGGAGAACCAGCAGTTCGCTCGAACAGGTGTGTCATAGCGCAGGTGGATGTAAGGCGCACAGACGGCGAGCTAAATTTGGCGGAGGCGCTACAAACAGTCTGGCAACGCACTGTGCTGCGTGATCCCGTTTTATCACTGACAGAGAGACTCGAGGTGTTGGATTTATCTGCGAGACGTCTCTTGTCAGATGAGATCAAGTCCCCCTTCAGATTACTTGCATGTGCGTCAGCTCCTGGCACGAAAGGGCCGAGCGCAGGATGGATTGGATCGGGGCCTCAGGGTCAGGTCTCCCATTTCTCCCCCGTTCCGCCCCATCCCCCAACTTCGTTGCGGGACACCGCACGGCCAGCAGCAAGTCCGATATTGACCAGTTGAAAACCCCATAGCCTGCACCAGATCAAGCGTCTCAGAGATCTCATTTCTTCTTCTCACGCGGCGCTGCCTTGGACTCGACTTTCTTGGAGGAGGTGGCCTTGGCCTCCTTCTTGCCACTTTTATCCAATAAGTTGTCCAAGTTCTTCTCAATCTCACTTTGAATCGTGGCGCTGAAGGCACCCAGCAAGAAGCCCAGTTTGGCTTGCAGGTCAAAGTGATCCCCCGCCACGATCAAGCGGCCTGTGACACCAGAGCGAGTGAACTCCACCGTGTCGCTGGTTTGCCCTTCGATGATGGTGCAAGACATGTCGAACTTTTCTTCGACCGCCTCGGCCCATTGCCACGCCACTTTGCGGGCTTTGGCCAGGCCGAGGGTGTGTTCGCGGTGGATTTGAATGTCGGGCATAAAAGTCCTTTTGATTTGAAACCGTCAAGCCGCTAAGGTGCTCGTAGTTGCTGTCGCCGCTCTTGCGGTGGCAGCACCGCCAAACGCCGGACGGCTGCATAAAACTGGTCAAAGTTTTGACCTTCACGCTCAAACAAACGCTCAAAATCAGGCACGAGTTCGTTGTAAGCTGCCAAAACACCGAGTGATGCATTGTTGGCCTTCTCGAACCAAGCGTCATACCCGGAAAACCCACCCCAGCGGTCTTGTTTGAGTTGCGCATACTCGGCGCGTAATTGCGCCATGAGTTGGAGCTTGCCCGCACGTTTGTCCGCGTCAGATGCAGTGCTGCGAAAAAGGGCGTCGAGCTTGTCGCGGTAGCGCATGGTGAGGGCGCGGAAATCATCGCGGCGCGCATCGCGCACGGCTTGTTCGGCGGCCACTTGGGGGCTTGCAAACTGAGCGAGCCAGCGCTAGCTCCCAATGCGCTCCACCGCCGTGGCGAAGGACTCGTTGAACACCGTGTCGTTGTCCGCATAAACCACTTGGTGGCTGAGTTCATGAAAAATCATGCGAGCCAGTTCGCCTTCCGGAAAACGAATGAAGGTGTTGAGCAAAGGGTCGGCAAAAAACGCCCCCGGCAATTTGCCCAAGGTGGAATAAGCGGGCACGCCATAAACCATGACCTCGTACCCCTGCTCACGTAGCTGGGCAGCATAGGCTTGTGCCTCGTCTTCGTGAAAATAACCTCGGTAGCCCACACAACCCATCACCGGGAAACACCAGGTTTTGAGTTGCAAGCTGAGTTCTTTGGCGGCCACCACATTCCACACGGCGGCGCTGCGCTGCAAGTCGGCATAACGGCGGTAGCTGGCGTTGTTGGGTAGCTTGAGCTCAGAAATGGCGAACTCCCGCATGCGCTGGCTCAAAGCCAAGCGTTCCTTGAGCGCAGCGGGGCTGTTGTCGTCCGCCAACCACTCGGGCACGGGTTTAGCAGCCTGCAACAAGTTGATGTGCCCGCTGACCGACTGGGCGTAATAAGCCAAGCTGCTGCAACCCGTGGTGAGGCACAGCAGTGCTGTGGCGGCGATGAGGGTGGTGACGAGGCTGCCCAAGGCGATCAACACCCAGCGCGCTTTTGTGCGCGCCATGTCACTCGGTGGCCGTGCAAGCCTGCACCTGCACCAAACAGTCGTAGAAAGCAGGCGCGCGTCCCATGTCGGTGAGCTGTTGGTGAGTGAGCTCGTTCACATTGCGCCCATCGACGCCCAGCTTGCGCCACCACACCCCCAGGCCGTTGACCACGCCGGGCCGGGCGCGGGGGCTGATGTGGGCGGTGCATTCATAACTGCCTCGGTCATTGAAGGCGCGCACGCGGCTGCCATGCTGAATGTGGCGCTGCGCTGCGTCTTGTTCATGTATTTCCAAAATGGGTTCGCCTTCGATGTCGCGCAGGCTTTTCACGTTGACGAAACTGGAGTTGAGAAAGTTGCGCGCGGGCGGCGAAATCATGGCCAGGGGATAGCGCTTGGCTTGGTCGGGCGACGAGGCCCGTGACTCGTAATTGGGCACATGCTCGGGCACGCCCCAACCCGGCGCATCCATCAAACACTTGCCGCTGGGCGTGGGGAACTGGCCGCTCGCCAACGGGGCCTCGGGCAGGGGCAACTTGACCCAACCTTGCGCACGCAAGTCGTCAAAGCGCACCGGGCCTTGGAAGGCCAGGCGGGCCAGGTCTTCGTCGCTCTCAGAAAAACAGGGCTCGTTAAAACCCATGTGGCGAGCCAGCTCACGAAAAATTTGCGTGTTGGGTTTGGCCTGGCCCAAAGGCGCTATGGCCTGCTCGTTGATGAGGGCATAGGTGTGGCCATAGCTGGTGTGCACGTCCAGGTGTTCGAGCTGGGTGGTGGCGGGCAGCACATAGTCCGCCAGGTCGGCGGTGTCGGTCATGAAATGTTCCAGCACCACGGTGAAGAGGTCTTCACGCGCAAACCCCGCCACGACTTTGGGCGACTCGGGGGCCACGGCCACGGGGTTGCTGTTGTAAACAACCAGGGCTTCTATCTGGGGGCCGAATTCAGCACTGGCTGCTCGCAACAGGTCGTTGCCTATGGTGCTCATGTTGATGGTGCGCGGTGTGCGGCCCTGGAGCAAATCGGGGCGCTGCAAGGCGGCGTCGTTGCGCACGAGCTTGAACCAACCCGAACTGGACAACAACAAACCACCCGCCCGGTGCCGCCACGCGCCAATCAAACAGGGCAAGATGGCAATCAAACGCACGGCATTGCCGCCGCCCCGCACACGCTGCATGCCGTAGTTCAGGCGAATGGCGGCAGGTGGTGTCGTGGCGTAGTCGCGCGCCAAGCCACGCACTTCTTCGGCGCTGATGCCGCACACTTCAGCCACACGCTCGGGGGGCCATTCAAGCGCGCGTTCATGCAGCAGCGGCCAACCTTCGGTGTGCTGCGCGATGTAGTCGTTGTCTAACCAGTTGTTGCGAATCAACTCATGCATCAAACCCAAAGCCAGCGCCCCATCGGTGCCGGGCAACAAGGCGATGTGCTGGTGGCATTTGTCGGCGGTTTCGGTTTTGCGTGGGTCAATGCAAATGAGCTTGGCACCGGCACGTTTGGCGGCTTGGGCGTAGGTCCAAAAATGCACATTGGAGGCGATGGAGTTGCTGCCCCAAATCAAGATGAGTTTGCTTTCGGCGAAGAACTCCAGGTGCATGCCCACCTTACCACCATAGGTGGCCGCCAGCGCTTCGCCCCCCGCACTGGCGCAAATGGTGCGATCCAGCAAGGAGGCACCGAGCCGGTGAAAAAACCGCGCCGCCATGGACTCCCCTTGCAGCAAGCCCATGGTGCCTGCATAGCTGTAGGGCACGATGCCCTCGGGGTTGCGAGCCGCAATGGTTTGCAGGCGCTGGGTGATGTCACGCAGCGCTTCTTCCCAACTCACTTGAACAAACTGGCCCGAGCCCTTGGCCCCCACCCGCTTCAAGGGGTGCAGCACCCGCTCGGGGTGGTAAGTGCGCTCTGTGTAACGCGACACCTTGGTGCACAGTGCGCCGTGGGTGGTGGGGTGGTCAGGGTCGCCCTGCACCTTCACCGCCACGCCGTCGGTGACGGTGACGCGCATGGCGCAGGTGTCAGGGCAGTCGTGGGGGCAAGCGGCGCGAACGGTGTGCGTGGTTGGCGGGTGCATCGCGCCATGCTAATGCAAGCTCGGCATCAACGTTGGGCACTCGCTGCGCGACCGCTGGGCGGGGCGTCACTCCCCCAACTGTGGCAACCCGCCCCCCATGCCACCGGAGCTAGGCAACAACCCGGTGCGGCTGTACAGCGCGAGCTTGTCCCGCGTATCGGTGATGTCCAAGGTGCGCATGGTCAACTGCCCAATGCGGTCTTGCGGTGAGAAGGTGGATTCGCCCTTCTCCATGGTCAAACGCTCAGGGTGGTAGGTGAGGTTGGGGGATTCGGTATTGAGGATGCTGTAGTCGTTGCCACGGCGCAGTTCCAAGGTGACTTCGCCTGTAACGGCGCGGGCCACCCAGCGCTGGGCGGCTTCGCGCAGCATGAGGGCTTGGGGGTCGAACCAGCGGCCTTGGTACAACAAACGACCGAGTTTTTTGCCGTTCATGCGGTACTGCTCAATCGTGTCTTCGTTGTGGATACCGGTGACGAGTCGCTCGTAGGCGATGAAGAGCAAGGCCAGGCCCGGGGCTTCGTAAATGCCACGGCTTTTGGCTTCGATGATGCGATTTTCAATTTGGTCGCTCATGCCGAGGCCGTGGCGGCCACCGATACGGTTGGCTTCCAACACCAGCGCGACGGGGTCGCTGTACTCCACACCGTTCAAGGCGACAGGGCGACCTTCTTCAAAACGCACGCTGACGGTTTCACGTTTGACATCGACATCGTCACGCCAGAAAGCCACACCCATGATGGGTTTGACGATCATCACACCGCTGTTCAAATGCTCCAGGTCTTTGGCCTCGTGGGTGGCACCGAGCATGTTGGAGTCGGTGGAGTAGGCCTTCTCGGCCGACATCTTGTAGCCAAACCCAGCCTGTGTCATGAAGGCCGACATTTCGGCGCGGCCACCGAGTTCGTCGATGAAGGTTTGGTCTAGCCACGGCTTGTAAATCTTCAAGTCGGGGTTGGTGAGCAGGCCGTAGCGGTAAAAACGTTCAATGTCGTTGCCCTTGTAGGTGCTGCCGTCGCCCCAGATGTTGACGTCGTCTTCTTTCATCGCGGCCACGAGCATGGTGCCGGTCACGGCCCGGCCAATCGGCGTGGTGTTGAAGTAGGTCACACCTGCGGTAGAAATATGGAAGGCACCGCACTGCAAAGCGGCAATGCCCTCGTTAGCCATTTGAACCCGGCAGTCGATCAGGCGGGCCAGCTTGGCACCGTACTCCATCGCCTTGCGCGGAATTTCGTCGTAATCGGGCTCGTCGGGTTGGCCCAAGTTGGCGGTGTAGGCGTAGGGGATGGCTCCTTTGAGTTTCATCCAATGCAGCGCAGCACTGGTGTCCAGGCCGCCAGAAAACGCGATGCCGACTTTTTGACCGACGGGAAGGTGTTGGAGGATGTTTGCCATGGCGGAAGAAACTGATGAGTACGTTGAACAAAAAATGAGCGGCACGGGAGAACCCGCAACCGCTCATTGTCCTTCATGGCGCGGCCCGAAATCGGGCTGCGCAAAGGCTGGATATCAGCGTTTGGCCAAACGCTGCCAGGTGTCCACCACCGAGTCCGGGTTGAGCGAGATGGACACGATGCCTTCCTGCGCCAACCAATCGGCAAAGTCGGGGTGGTCGCTCGGGCCTTGGCCGCAGATGCCCACGTATTTGCCCACGGCGCGGCAAGCGGCGATGGCGCGCGAGATCATGGCTTTCACAGCCGGGTCGCGCTCGTCAAAGTCTTTGGCAAGCAGCTCCAGACCAGAGTCGCGGTCTAGCCCCAGGGTGAGTTGAGTGAGGTCGTTGGAGCCGATGGACATGCCGTCAAAGTATTCCAAGAACTGCTCGGCCAAGATGGCGTTGCTGGGCACTTCGCACATCATGATCACGCGCAGTCCATCGGTGCCACCAGCGGCTGCACGCTTCAAGCCACGCGCCGCCAGCATCTCGGTCACTTGTTTGGCCTGGCCCAAGGTGCGCACAAAAGGCACCATGATTTCGACGTTGGTCAAACCCATGTCGTTGCGCACGCGCTTCAAGGCCTCGCATTCCATGGCGAAGGCTTCGCCAAAGTCGGGGCTGATGTAACGCGAGGCGCCACGGAAACCCAGCATGGGGTTCTCTTCCTCGGGCTCATAACGTGAGCCGCCAATGAGCTTGCGGTACTCGTTGCTCTTGAAGTCTGACAAACGAACGATCACGGGCTTGGGCCAGAAAGCAGCGGCAATGGTGGCGACGCCCTCGGCGAGTTTGTCCACGTAGAAGGCACGCGGCGAGGCATGGCCACGGGCCACGGACTCGACGGCTTTTTTCAGATCCAGGTCGATGTTGGGGTAGTCAAGAATGGCCTTGGGGTGGATGCCGATGTTGTTGTTGATGATGAATTCCAAACGCGCCAGGCCCACACCGGAATTGGGCATTTGGCAGAAGTCAAACGCCAGTTGCGGGTTGCCCACATTCATCATGATTTTGATGGGGCAATAGGGCAAGTCCACCTTCTGCACATCGGTGACTTCGGTTTCCAGCAAGCCGTCGTAGATGTAGCCAGTGTCACCCTCGGAGCACACCACAGTGACCAGCGCACCATCGGTGAGTTTTTCAGTGGCGTCCCCACAGCCCACCACGGCTGGAATGCCCAACTCGCGGGCAATGATGGCGGCATGGCAGGTGCGGCCACCCCGGTTGGTGACGATGGCGCTGGCGCGTTTCATCACCGGCTCCCAGTTGGGATCGGTCATGTCGGTGACCAGCACATCACCAGGCTGCACTTCGTCCATCTGGCTGATGCTGTGCACCAGACGCACCGGGCCGGTGCCAATCTTTTGACCAATGGCACGGCCCTCGGCCAGCACCTGGCCGCGTTTGGAAACATCGCCTTTGAGTTTGTAGCGCTGCTCGACCTTGCCTTCTTGCTGGCTCTTCACCGTTTCGGGGCGGGCTTGCAGAATGTAGAGCTTGCCGTCACCGCCGTCTTTGCCCCATTCGATGTCCATGGGGCGGCCATAGTGGGCCTCGATGATGAGGGCGTAACGCGCCAATTCGGCCACATCAGCGTCCGTCAAGGAATAGCGGTTGCGCTGCTCGGTGGCGGTGTCCACCGTGCGCACGAGTTTGCCGCTGGCGGCTTTTTCTTCGGCGCTGGCGAACTCCATTTTGATGAGTTTGGAGCCCAAGTTGCGGCGAATGATGGCGAGCTTGTCTGCCTTGAGGCTGGGCTTGTGCACATAGAACTCGTCTGGGTTCACCGCGCCTTGCACCACGGTTTCACCGAGGCCGTAGCTGGAGGTGATGAAGACCACATCATTGAAGCCGGACTCGGTGTCCATGGTGAACATGACTCCAGCCGCACCGAGGTCAGAGCGCACCATGCGCTGCACTCCGGCAGACAGAGCCACATCGGCATGGGCAAAACCTTTGTGCACGCGGTAGCTGATGGCGCGGTCGTTGTAGAGGCTAGCGAACACCTCCTTCATTTTGGCCAGCACATCGTCGATGCCCACCACGTTCAAAAACGTTTCTTGTTGACCCGCAAAACTGGCGTCGGGCAAATCTTCAGCCGTGGCCGAAGAGCGCACGGCGAACGAAGCGCCCGGGTTGCCCTCGGTGAGTTTGGCGAACTCGCTGCGAATCGCGGCTTCCAAATCAGCCGGAAAAGGCGTGGCCTCTATCCAGTGGCGAATTTCGGCACCGGCTTCAGCCAAGGCTTTCACGTCATCGGTATTGAGGGTGGCCAGACGCTTGGCGATTTTGTCGGCCAAACCCTGGTGGGCCAGGAACTGGCGGAAGGCATGGGCCGTGGTAGCAAAACCACCGGGCACCCGCACACCAGACGCAGCCAGTTGGCTGATCATTTCGCCGAGGGAGGCGTTTTTACCGCCTACCGCCTCGACATCGGTCATTCTCAGGAGTTCAAACGGTGCGACCAGGGCGGTCGCCAGGTTGAGGGTTGACATGGAAAAGCTCCGTAACGTTGAAAAACCGGTGCTTCCAGCCTCGTGAGCCCGCAGAGCCGGCGCGAAGCACGCTGCACGGTCAACCTGCGAGGGGCAGAAGAATAATCACGACGCCTATCCAACCGGCACCCAGCCCACAGGCCACATCGACTCAGGTCGACGCGGATGCCAAGGGAAGTGGGTAGGCCTGAACAGGTGCTGTTCATGAGGTCGTGGTGATTAGAAGTTCCTGCAATTCTAGGGCAGTCGACCGCCTCTGACCTCCGTGAGGCGCCAAGCTGATTCGATTCATCCGCGCATAAACTCACAGCCGGTGTCTTGAGACCGATGAATAGCGCAGCACAACCATCTCGCGGGCCATCATGCAGAATTGCCACCAAATTGTTCAACTTCAGATGTAATTTGCCATGCTCCCAGGCCACTCCCTGATTCTTGCGGTTGCCATCTTGACTTCATCGCTCAGTTCGACCGCACTGGCGGGTGTGGCGGAAGGACTAGAGGCCTACAGCCGATTTCAATATGCGGAGGCGAGAAAAGAGTTGACCGAACCCGCTGCCAAAGGCGATCCGGATGCCCTGGCCTTGATGGGGGAAATGTTGATGCGTGGTACCGCCGGGCCCAGGGACGAAACCCGCGCGCGGGAGTACCTCAGTCAATCTCCTGAAAAGCTGGGCTCACTCTACGGCAAATACTTTTTGGGCTGGGCATTGATCAATGGGCATTTATTTGCCAAAGATGAAGCCAAAGGGATCGATCTCATCAAAGAAGCCGCCAACAAGGGATTGCCCATGGCCCAGAACGCGATGGGTTGGTGGATTGCCTCAGGGGCTTTCGGATACGAAAAAAACGACACCATCGCCCTCACTTGGTTCAAAGCGTCGGCTGAAAAAAACCACTCCGGATCCATGAACTGGCTCGCCGGATTCCACGAGCAGGGTCGAGGGGGACTCAGCAAAGATCCTCTTGCCGCTCTCGAGCTGTTTAAGAAAAGTGCCGCAAGAGGCAACCACGTGGGCATGATTGCTGTGGGCCGCATGTATGCCATGGGCGTCGGCGTGCCTGCGGACGGCAACGAAGGCTTGAAATGGTTTTACTCAGCCGTTTCCAGCAGAGATCCCAACGCGTTCTTGTGGATCGCTAATCTCTTTGAGTACGGCAGGGCAGGCGTACCCCGAGATTTGTCTTTGGCCTATTCCTGGCAACATGCCCTGCCCCCAACTGCCAGCACTGAACAGTACAAAGAGTCCTCCGAGGCCAAAGAGCGCCTGAGCAAGGCCCTCAGCAAAGCTGACATCGACGAGGCCATGCGTCAATCTCGCAGTGTGGTGGAGTCAGCCATCGCGTCGGCGCGAGCCAATGCGTCGCAGCTAGGCGCGCCTTCGTCATCCGCACGTCAAGGGGTTTATGGCAGCGGTGTGGTGGTGAGCAAGGCGGGAGACATAATCACCAACGAACACGTCATTCAAGGCTGCGCCAACGTGCGGATACAACCCCAAGGTAATGCAGTACGCATCGTTGCCAAAGATGAGAAAAATGACCTGGCACTGCTGCGTTTAGAGGGCGTGCGCATTCCCTCGGTTCGCACACGCAGTGGTCGTGGCGTTCGTTTGGGCGATGAACTCGTGGCGGTGGGTTACCCACTGCGCGGCTTGATTTCTTCCGGGCCAACCGTGACCACCGGCATCGTCAATGCACTCAGTGGTATCAACAACGACACATCGGCTTTTCAAATGTCGGCGACTGTTCAACCAGGCTCCAGTGGCGGCCCCATTGTGGATACCCACGGCTTGCTGGTTGGCATTGTTCGCTCACGCTTGTTGCCTAGCGGCCCCATCGCACCACAAAACGTGAACTTCGGCATCAACCTGGCCACGGTTCAGTCCTTCCTCGATGCCCACGGCGTGGACTACGAAAGCTCAACCGTCGGCCCCAAACCCATGTCGGTCGGTGATGTCACTGCACTGATACAACGCGCTACCGTCCAGGTGGAGTGCTACTGATGCAACAGCTTGCGCTTCTCCCGTCAAACAACTGGTCACGCCATGCCCAATCGCACCGTATTTTTTGTCTCTGACGGCACCGGCATCACCGCCGAAACCTTTGGCAATTCCATCCTGGCGCAGTTCGCCATCAAACCGCGCCATGTGCGCCGCCCCTTCATCGACAGCCTGGACAAAGCCCACCAAGTGGTCGCCGAGATCAACCACAGCGCGGAGTTGGAGGGCAAAAAGCCCATTGTCTTTGCCACCTTGGTCGATCCGGAAACGCTGAATTTGGTAAAAACCCAGTCCAAAGGCATGGTGCTGGACATGTTCAACACCTTCATCGAACCCCTGGAAGCCGAGCTCGCCATGACGTCCAACCACCGCGTGGGGCGGTTTTCTGATGTGTCCAAAAGCCAGGAATACACCGACCGCATCGAGGCCATCAACTTCTCGCTGGCCCACGACGATGGACAGTCCGCTAAAAACCTCGCCCTGGCCGACGTGATTCTGGTCGGCGTGAGCCGCAGCGGCAAAACCCCCACCTCGCTCTACCTGGCCATGCAGCACGGTGTGAAGGCGGCGAACTATCCACTGATTCCTGAAGACTTTGAGCGCAACAGCATTCCGTCCTCGCTGGCCCCGTTCAAGAGCAAGTGTTTTGGTTTGACCATAGACCCCGACCGCCTGAGCCAAATCCGCAACGAGCGCCGCCCGGGCAGCCGTTATGCGTCCCTTGACAACTGCCGCGACGAAGTCAAACAAGCCGAGGCCATGATGCGCCGCGAAGGCATTTCGTGGTTGTCATCCACCCACAAGTCGATTGAAGAAATCGCCACCACCATACTGCGTGATGTGAGGCCGGATCGGTTGATGTATTGAGCAGGGTTGAACGGCGTTGCGCCAATGATTCCGGCGCCTCTATCACGACAAGAGTGGACACCATCTTGGATGTCAAGCAACTGCGCTCAGTGTTTGTTGGACCGAGGCATCAATACACGGATGAAGAATTGATCTGTTAGGAGAAATGGGAGACCTGACACCGAAGTCCGAGCGTGCAGGCCACTGCTGGCAAAATCACGCGGTCGGTGGAGGCGGAGGTTTCGACAGCTGTTGCCAAAGTCGATCAACCGATGTTTGGCAATGGCGGTGCTGCTTCCGTGACGCGTCGCCAATATATCAAGGCAAATGTCGCTGAGAGTGCTTACGCCAATCAAAAGTCAGGATTCGGCGAGCACGTCAAGGTTGAGCGGGCTTTGCGTCAAGAGGCTCCCAGTTCGGCTCTGCCAGAGTCATATATGAACCAGAAGCATTCCGTCAATATGGAACAGGCCAGGGGCTTGCCAGATTCGACACTGAATGCGTTTGGCGAGGTTAGAAATGCGCAGTACTTTTGGCAGCAACTACGAGCTCGAGAGCCAGCGATGTTCGACAAGTCCAACATTTACAAAATGGACGAGTTGGGCCTGTCACCCACGGTCAACAAGACATGGATCGATCACAATCCTGCCCATAAGGCGTTTAAGGGCGATACGCTGCATCACCATCATGTGGACCATGGGCCCATTGCCGTTCCCCTGCCGAAAACTATTCATGAGCGCTGGACAACCGCATTGCATCCAAAGAGGAAGTGAGCTGTGAAGGGCAAGGACTTTCTAACGCTGCTAGCTCGCGCCATGCCGTCGATGTCGGAACTTGCGCAGTATGGGCTCGATGAGGAAGAGGCCGAAGAGATACAGGCGTCGTTCAAGTCCGTGGAACGGCCCTCTTCAGGTGGAGGCGTGAGCTTTTCTAGCGAGCTCCAGACCCTGGTGTCCGAGAATGATCTGTCGACCGTGGAAGTTGGTCTCGTCACCTTTCCAAGACACCCTGAGATAACGGATCGAGGTGTTGTCGTCGCGTACTTCGAGGCAGATCCGCTAGTCGTACAGCGCGATGGGTCGGTTGCGATGTCCGATCATGCGCGCCCAGATGTGTTGCGAACTTGCGCGGCGAGTTCTGAAGCGTTCTTGGAGGCGCTGGCAAGATTTGTTGAGATTCGCTCGCGCAAGAAGGACTGGAACGGGCGGTTGGCAGAAGCGGCGTCGATCTGTGCGGAGGCAGCAGGAGGATCCGACTACAAGTGGTTCTACTCCGCGCTATGCGGCTTCTTGAATCAAGGTAACCGGTAACTCCACGGCCTGAATACAAACTCTTCAGTGTCGTGTCCAAGCGTCCAGGGGAAGTTGGCCCCCATTCCCACTGTCGTGTCCAAGCGTCCAGGAGAAGTTGGCTCCCATTACCACCCCATTTTTTTTTAAAAAATCGGGGACGTGATTGGTTCAATCAGTCCAGTTTTTTTATGTTTTTGAGTGAGAGTCTTCGATCGCTGTGCTCGTTTTTGAGGCAGTTTTTGTTGCTGAGGCATGTTGTCTCGCTGTCCCTCGTGGACAGTCTGCTCTTTCACAATTCGCTCGGTTTTCTTTTTGGCGTTGAAGGCTTGGTCAACGCCGAATGTGATCACCCAGATTGCCGACAGCGTCGCAGGCAACACCACGCTCACCTACGACCCGCAAGGCAATCTCAAGCAAAAACTGCAAGGAACCAACAACACCAACTTCGTCTGGAGCGCACGCGACCTCATCACCGAGATCAGCCGCAACGGCAGCGTGCTCGGCAAATACGCCAGCGACCACGCCGGCATGCGCGTCAGCAAAGAGGCCATCAACCCCCTGCAGCCCGGTGCACCGCCGCGCGTACTGCGCACCCAGTGGGACGAACAACAAGCCATACAAGACCGCGACAGCAGCGGCACCGTCATCGCAAGGTACGACTTCGCCGGCCGCCACCCCGTGGCCCTGTGGAGTGCCGAGAACGGCAACCAGCACCTGCACGCCGATGCCCTGGGCAGCATCGTGGCGACGACCAATCCGAGTGGCACCGTTCAAAGCGAAACCCTCTACGACGCCTGGGGCAACCCCACGACAAAAACCGGGGCTAGCGCCAACAAGTTTGCGTACACCGGGCATCAGGCCGATGCAGAAACAGGGCTGTACTACTTCAAGGCGCGGTACTACGACCCCGAGATCGGGCGCTTCATCAGCCAGGACCCTGCCGATGGACAGGATGGCAAGCCGGCTAGTTATCACCGGTATTTGTATGCGTATGCCAATCCCACCGTGTACATCGATCCGACAGGGCTGTACTCGTGGAGAGAGTTTGGTAGAGACTTTGGCGATAACGTCGCCACTACAGCCGGATTAGCCACCGGCCTGGCACTGGGCGTGGCGTCCTCCACCGTTGAAGGTGTCGTGGGGCTCAGCGAGGCCTATAACGATCTGAATCGTGCACGGGCCGGAGACCCCTTCGCACAACAGCGCAACGTGCAGCGTGGCAAAGCCTTGCTGCATGCAGTGACCAACCCCGGGGAGATGGCTCGCAGGGCCAAGAACTACATCAACACCGAAGAAGCTGGAGCGGCCCGCGAATACGGGGATGGCAACGCCTTCACAGCCGGTGTGGTGCGCGGCAAGGTGGTGGGCGAAGTGGCCACGGTGCTGATCCCTGGAGTGGATCTGGGCGTCAGC
>JBJTHI010000191.1:0-5113 GCA_046094425.1 Burkholderiales bacterium
TGCGTCTGCTGGGAGTGCGGGCCAGCCAGTTGCGCAGGGTCGATGGAGTGAATCCTGGGGAGATTTCAACGTCGGCGTTACAAGGTGTGCAATCTGCCCGGGACGACGGCCCTTTGTTTGGGTCATGAACAACACCGTGCATCCAAACCACTGGCGTTTTCGTAGGTTTGAGGTCAGCATCACACACCACGCTTTTGAGGAGGCCTCTTTGAAACCATCACTGATCAACGCCGCGCTGTGCGCATCCCTGGCCCTGTTGTTGCAAACCGCAACGGCTGGTACCGTGAACATCACCGTGCTCGACGCCGAAGGAAAACCGGCACCCGACGTGGTGATTCTCGTGCGCTCCACCCAAGGCGCACCGGCTACGGCGGCGGCTAAACCGGTGCTGATTGAACAAAGCGGCCTGCGTTTTGCACCCTTCCTGTCTGTCGTGCCCGTCGGTAGCACGGTGCGTTTTGCCAACCGCGACCCTTACGACCATCATGTTCGTTCCATGCCCACAGGCCCTTTAGGTGCCACCCCGCCTGCGCAGGAATTTGAACTCCGACTCGATGGCGTGGAGGGTGCCAGCAGCGGTGACGGCTACAGCGCGCCACCGCCTAGACGCAAACCGGGTGGCAGTACCACGGCTGACTTGAAGGTGACGCAAACAGGTGCTATTACCCTGGGTTGCCATTTGCACTCCTCCATGCGTGGCCACCTCTATGTGGCCGATACCCCTTGGTTTGGCAAAACCGACGCCAGCGGAAAAGTCAGCATCGACAACGTGCCTGATGCGGCGGCCGAGGTGGTGGTGTGGCATCCGGATCAACTCACGGCCCAAGCGCCCTTGAAGATGCAAGTGGCCGCTGGAGCGAATGCGGGCAATGCGACTTTGAATTTCACACCACGTAGAAGGCGCGGAGGGTGAACAGACCCTAAATCGACGTCGTCCGCCAATAACTCGGCTTGCGCCGGTGGTGGGCCACCGCCAGAACCGTCACTGTGTTTTCCAGTACTTCATAAAACACTGAATACGGAAAACGTTTCAGCACGCGGTGGCGGTTACCTTCTGCATCGGCGGGGTGGCTCAACGGGGCGTTGCTGATGCGGTCTATGACGTCAAAAACTTCAGCGCGAAATCCATCGGCGGCAAGCGCGTTTTTTTTGTCTGTACCAAAGAAACGCATCGCGGATGTCTTGCTCCGCCGCCGGAGAGAGAACGACAATGAATTCGCTCACAAGGCGCTAAGGCGGTCTCGCGCGTCAAGCCAGGGCACGGCTTGAACAGCACCTGAGCGAAGGTCATTTTTGCGCTGACGAATCTCACTCGCCCAGGCTTGAGACACCGAGGCTTCGTCCTCGCCATCCAGGCTGTCCAGCAGCGCAATCACCACGGCCGAGCGCTCGCTGGTATCGAGTGCCAGTGCTTCATCAATCAGGTGGTCAACGCGCGCATTCATGGGTTTGAGTCTAGCAGTCTCAGGTTGCTTCCGGGAACTCACTCACCGCTTCGTCATCACCTCCCGGTGCATCGGTGCCAACCGCGCCAGCATGCGGTTTTGCACAGCAAACGGAATACCTTTGGCATCCATGCTGACTTGCAGCACTTCGACCAAGGCGTTGAAGTCGGCTTTACTGATGTCCATGTCGGCGTGAGCGTCTTTCATGGGAACGCCTCGGTAGGTGCAGGGGCCGCCCGACAGCATGCAGAGTTGCTCCGTGAGTTGCTGGGCCAGGTGGGCCTGGTTGCTGTCTTTGAAGAACGAGCCAATGCGTTTGTCTGCCACCAGGCGTTTCACAAAATCATCCATCAAGGCAGTGAGCCCCGCTGTTTCGCCGAAGGCTTGGTAGAGCCTGTCGTCTGCCGCGCGGAGGGGTGAGTTTGTTTGTGAATGGGCGAGGCTTGCGCCGAGGGTAAAGCAAGCGGCCAACAGCAGCCTTGGAATGAAGCGGTGCATGGTGATGTCTTTCAAAGTGGGGTGCAAGTTCGCGCTTTCAAAAACCGATTTGCGCTGACAAATAAGTGCCGGTTTGGCGTTTGGGCTGCACGGCGGGCGCAATTTTTCCCAAGTCCACATAAGCCAGGGTGAGCGAGAAGTTTTTGCTTGGGGCCCAGGCCACAAACACATCGAACCAATCATCTTCTTGCAGCGCCCCGGTGCCCAGCGCAGAGCGGTTGAGGTGGTCGGGTTTGGCGCGGTACTCGGCACCGATGGCGAGGTTTTTGTTCAGCAAGTAGGCGACTGACACTTCGGGCAGCAGTTTGTAGTGCTTGCTTTGTGCACCACCAAAGCCGAGCAGGCCGTTTTGATTCGCTTTGCTGGCGCGCAGTGTGGCGTTCAGGAGCAGCCCTTGGGCCAAGAACAGTTTGGTGGCGCTGACGTACGCATCGGTGCCGCTGTCTTTGGCACCCAAAGGGCCGGTCAAGGTGGGGCCGAGTGCGCCAGGTTTGGCTTTTTTGTACTGGGCACCTACGGCGATTTGCGGCATGAAGGTGTCGCTGTCCAAAACCGCGTCGCCTGCGACTTTGACCTTCAAGCCCACGATGTCTTGCCGCAAGTGCAACCCAGGCAAGCCCAAGGGGGCGAGGTTGTTGTTCGCATCCAAGTCTTGATGGGCCAGAGACAGCTCCACGCGGTCACGAAACGATAGTGCTGCACCTGCGATGCGCAGGCCATAGTTTTGTGTTGTCACGCCGGTGACAAAAGCCGTGCCGCCCCATTGCCCCTCGGTGGCGTAGCTGCCCGTCACGGCCCAGGGCGTGAGGCCGCCGCCTGCCGCGCCGTCAATGCTGCTCACGCCGCCGGTGAGCAGCAGTTTGCCGCTTTGGGCTTGCGCGGTGGCGCAGATCAACAGAGTTGCCACGGTGATGGTGATGCGGTTACCTGGGGCCAACGCCATGAATAACTCCTCGAAGGTGTGGGTTTGAGATGCGCCTCTTGCTGTTTTACGCCAATTGCAGGGCTTTGGATGCATCCAATGTTTCGCACTCTGCGTAATGCACCAAGCAAGGGCCAACCCACCAAGCAAGCCCGCTGCACTTTGAACCAATCATCACTCACTAGGAGATTGACATGACATCTGTACTTCCACTTGCTCGCCGTTCGTTCCTCAGCCAAACAAGCCGCGTGACTTTGTCCGCTGCCGCCGTCACCTTGCTGGCAGGCACCTCCAGCCGTGCCTTGGCGCAGTCCGCAGGCAGCATGGCGGCGGACGTGAACATTCTCAACGTGGCCTTGGGCCTGGAGCACGAAGCCATCAATGCCTACCAACTGGGCGCAGGCAGCGGCTTGCTGCAAAAGCCTGTGCTTGACGTGGCGGTGCAGTTTCAGTCCCACCACAAAGCCCACCGCGACGCCCTGATCGCCACGATTCAAAAAATGGGCGGCAAACCGGTCGCTGAAAAGTCGCTGGACGACTATGCCAAAGCCTTGAATGCCGCATCGTTAAAAAGCCAAAACGATGTGCTCGCCTTGGCCGCCAAGTTGGAGCTGGGGGCCACCAATGCTTATCTGGGCGTGATCCCCTCATTCAAAGACGTGCAACTGGGACAAATCGCTGCGCGTCTGGCGGCCGATGAAACCATGCATTGGACGGTGTTGTCCCAAGTACTGGGCCGCAGCCTGCCTAGCGGTGCTTTGAGTTTTGGTGGTTGATCCCATGGGCAAGCGCCATGAAGCACTGGTGCTCGGTGCGCTGATGCTGGCCAGCAGCAGCGCCATCGCGGGTGGGGATGCCATTCGGGGCCAGCAGGTCTATGAAGCCCGCTGTGGTGGTTGCCACTCGGTGGACTCGGACCGCGTGGGCCCCCGCCACGCCGGGGTGTTCGGTCGGCGTGCAGGCGCGGTGGCGGGGTTTGCTTATTCGCCCGCTTTGGCAGCCAGCAAACTGGTTTGGAACGCAGCCACGCTGGAGCGTTGGTTGAACAATCCAGAAGCACTGGTGCCTGGACAACGCATGGGTTACAGCCTGACTGATCCCGCGTTGCGGGCGGACGTGGTTGCGTATTTGGCTACGCTCAAAGCTGCACCATAACAAGCACAATCGGGCCTATGAACACAGCACCGGGCCCGATTCGTCTTCCTTCCATCGACGCCCTGCGTGCGTTTGAAACCGCTGCCCGTCTGGGCAGTTTTGAGCGCGCGGCGGAGGAATTGAGCATCACCGCCAGTGCCGTCAGCAAACGGGTGGCGAGTTTGGAGGAACAGCTTGCCACCGTGCTGTTGCAGCGGGGTGGCAAATCTTTGACCCTCACGCTGGCGGGCAAGGAGTATTTGGAACAGGTGTCACCCGCACTGGCCCTGTTGAGTGCCGTTCCCGCCCATCAAGTGACGGTACGTGCTGCGCAGCCCCGGCGCCAGCGTTTGCGTGTTTGTGCGCCGCCCACCTTTGCGCGGCAAATTTTGGTGCCGCATTTGCAGCAGTTTTCTGAAGGCCACCCCGAAGTGGATTTGGAGTTGATGTTGTCCATTCCATATTTAGGCGGTAACACGGCAGAGGCCGATGTAGAAGTGCGAACGGGCGATTTGAAATCCGAAGTTCTTGCCACTGGCGGCCAGCGTTTGATGTACGACGCCGTATTGCCCATGGCCAGTCCCGCCTTGTTGTCTCGTTTTGCACCCATTCGCCAGCCCAACGATTTGGCCCCCCTGCCGCTGTTGCGCACGCCGCTGGAGCCCTGGGCGCCGTGGTTCGCTGCGGCGGGTTTGGACTGGCCTGAACCGCAAACCGGCCCCAAGCTCGTGGATTTGGGTTTGACGCTGGAAGCCGCTGTCAGTGGCCAGGGGGTGGCGTTGGCCCGACCCAGTTTGGCGCGTCCTTGGGTGGTGAGCGGTGCGCTGCAACCCTTGTTTGCTGTGACTGCGGAACCAGTGAACAGCTACTACGTGCAACGTCACAGTTCAGACGACGCGGCATTGGCGTTCTGCGCTTGGTTGTTGTCGCTTTGCGCGCGTGTCGCTGAAGATGCTTTGCAAGAGGTGCTGGGTAGAGTGCCCGCCCGCTAATCCAATGGCGACGATTAAGCCGGCCCCGACTTGGCCACCCCCTGGCCACTGACAGCGGCTTCCAGCGTCAAACCCAAATCCACGAGCTTGGGGCCGGTTTGCGGTTCAGGCCAGTCCAAACC
>JBJTHI010000192.1:0-5148 GCA_046094425.1 Burkholderiales bacterium
TTTGATGCCGTATCCATCAGAGGATCCACCCCACTGCATTGCAGCAGCGGTTCCCCCTCCTTGGTTAGCGGCTGTTCAGCACTCTTCACCGATCAGCTCCTTCTTGTCCCCGCGGGGAGGGAGGCATCCATAACATCTCCTGCAAATGGCAGTGGTTGTTTTGCGTGCTGCGGGGAAGAAAGGGCGGCTAGCCCGCATATTCCACCAGGTCGCTCTCCTGTGTCCCGCAACACCGCATGAATACTCACGCTGATGGCTTCGAGTAGCCAATCCAGTTTGTACCGAACGCTACGCACCCGATTGAGCCGCGCTACGGTGCGCTGGCCGCGTTGCTCCTCCTTGTGGGCATCAGCCCACTGCGTCGTCGCGCCTTGCCAGCACACCGCATCGCAGCCCACTCGGGCGCGTCCCTGGTGAAATATGCGGGCTAGGGTAACCCAATGCAATCGCCCCATGCATGTGGACACCCACACCATGCAGGGAAAGCATGAGGCCATGCGGGCCTTGGGGCAAAATTCAGCGGTGTGCTTTTGACATCCCCTTTGTGAAAGGACTTACTGCCATGACCACCCGCTTGTTCCTTGCTCGAAACACTTTGGTTCGCCTGCTGGGCTTGGCCCTCATGGCCGCATCTGGTGTCGCCAACGCGCAAGGCGGACCCTCCAAAGTTCTGAACATTTACAACTGGTCGGACTACATCGCCGACGACACCATCAAGAATTTCGAGAAAGAGACCGGCATCAAAGTCAACTACGACAACTACGACAACAACGAGGTGCTGCACGCCAAGCTGGTGGCAGGCAAAACCGGCTACGACATCGTGGTCCCTGGCGCACACTTTGCGAAAACACAAATTGAAGGCGGCTTGCTGCAAAAGCTTGACCGCAGCAAGCTGACCAACTGGAACAACCTGGACAAAGGCCTGTTGGAACAACTGGCCAAGGTCGACCCCGGCAACCAACATCTGGTGAACTGGATGTGGGGTTATGTCACCGTGGGCATCAACGTAGACAAGGTGAAAAAAGCCCTGGGCAGCGAACCCCTGCCCGACAACGCCTGGAGTTTGTTGTTTGACCCGAAATACGTGAGCAAGCTCAAAAGCTGCGGCGTGAGCGTGCTGGACTCTCCGTCTGAAGTATTGCCTGCTGCCCTCTTGTACCTGGGCAAACCACCCTTCAGCAAAGAAGCCGCCGACTACGAAGAAGCGGGCAAGCTGCTCAAAACCATACGCCCCCACATCACCCGGTTTTCTTCATCGGGCTACATCGAAGAAATGGCCAAGGGTGCGACTTGTTTGGTCATGGGTTTCTCAGGCGACATCAACATTGCCCGTGCCCGTGCGCTGGAGGCCAAAGGCAAAACGCCGGTCAACATTGAAGCCTTGGTGCCCAAGACCGGTGCGACGCTGTTTTTTGATTCGATGGCCATTCCCAAAGACGCCAAGAATGTCGAGAACGCCCACCTTTTCATCAACTACATCTTGCGCCCAGAGGTGCATGCGTCCTTGACGAACAAGGTGTTCTACGCCAACCCGAATGCGGCGTCACTGAAGTTCGTGAAGAAAGAAGTCGCCGAGAACAAGACCATCTTCCTGGACGACGCGGCCAAGAAAACCATGCATGCTCCTGACGCCCTGCCACAAAACATTCGGCGTGTGCAGACGCGGGTGTTCACGAGTTTTAAGGCGGGGCGGTGAGTACCGACGTATTAACTCAAGGGTTGGCTAACGCCACCTTGAGACCAGCCACCGTCGTCATCAGCACCAAGGGATCCAGCGGCGAGGCTTGAAGACCAAGCTGTTCATAGAAACGTTTTGCCTTGTCTGACAAGGCATGCACCAGCAGGCCGCGTATGCCGATGGCGTCAGCCGCGTGAATGACGCGCAAAGCGGCGTCTTGAAACAAGGCCCGGCCCAGCCCCTGGCCTTGATATTCGCGGTGTACAGCCAAACGCGCCAGCACCACCACGGGAATCGGGTCGGGCATGTTGCGGCGAAACCGGCCTGAGGTAGCGGCGGGTGCGACGGCACTGGAAGCCAAAGCGTAGTAGGCGCACACCCGGCCCTCTTTAACCACGACGAACGTGCGCGTGGCCCCGCTGATTTGGTTTTGCAAAGCCCGCCGCTTGAGCCAGTCGTTGAGTGAAGACTCGTCGCAATCGAAGTCGGCCAGCGCGTGCGAAGCCAACAAGGGCTGGGGGCGGGAGAGCAAGGTCGTCAGTCTTTTGCCCAAGGCGGCGTCATTTGCATGGTGCGGCGCAGCCGCTCATTCGGTGCGGTGGGCGCATCCAGGCGGGCCAAAAACTCGGCATAGGCTTCTGGGCTCACTGCCAGCACCGCTTGATCCAACAAGGTTTCTTCCGCCGCACGGCGCGCCGCACGCAAGATGAACTCGGTGCGGGTGGTACCTGCGCAAGCGGCGGCGCGGTCAATCAAATTGCGTTCGGCGGCAGGAATACGCAGGTTCAGGGTGTCGCGGCGTGGGGCAGCGGCTGTTGAAACGGTGGCGACATGCATAGCAACTCCCGGCTTGAAAACAGTGGGCAGGATAACCTATCGTAACGCTTTTGTCATTACGCCCGAACCCAGCAGCGTTTGCTCTCGAACGCCAAAGACCCCTGTCCAAAAGGGCATGTAAACGACAAGCGCTTTGCCAGCAATTGCAAGGGTTGGGTGTAATCGGGCTGTTCTTCCTGCGGTCGTAACACTGGATAAATCCTGTCCCCCGCGATGGGCAAGCCCAGCGAAGCCATGTGCACCCGCAACTGGTGTTTGCGCCCCGTGACTGGGATCAAGCGGTAGCGGGCCAAAGAACCGTGAACCTCCAGCAGCTCGATCTGGGTGTGGGCATTGAGCGGCCCCTGCACTTCACGCATCTGCATGAAGGCCTGTGAGTTTTCTTCCAAACGGCTGCGCACGGTAAGCGGGAAATTCAATGCAGGCCGGTAAGGCGCGATGGCTTCGTATTGTTTTTGGACTTGTTGCGTGCGAAACAGCGCGTGGTAACGGTCACGCTCGGCGGGGTTGACGCTGAAGGCGACCAAACCCGCTGTCTCCAAGTCAATGCGGTGCAAGGGCGTGAGGTGGGGAAGGCCCAGTTTGGTTTTGAGGCGCACGAGCAGCGTTTCTTGAACATACCGGCCACCGGGTGTCACGGGCAAGAAATGCGGTTTGTCGGCCACCACCAAGTGCTCGTCTTGATAGACCACCACTTCGTCAAAAGGAATGCGCGGCTCGCTCGCCACATGGCGAAAGTAAAACACTTTGCGGTGAGCGCGGTAGGGTGCATTGAGTGGCAAAGGCTTGTGCTGTTCGTCCAGCACGAGGCCGTCTTTGAAGCGCTGCTGCCACTGCCCCGCATCCACTTGCGGGAAACGTTGCACCAGAAATTCCAATAACGTAGCCCAGGGGCCGGGTGGCAAGGCAATGGTGCTGGCGCTCAACCCATCACGTTGCGGTGGCCCTGCGACCTCAAGCGGATTCATCCAGCCGCCTGGCCCGCTGCAAACGCCAGGCGTTGTGCGGGTCGGCCTCCAGATCGCCATACACCTGCTCGGCGGTGGTGGTGGTTTCGTTCAACTGGGTGTTGAGGGCAATGCGGTTGTCAAACACAAAACACTCGCCTTTCCATTCTTTGTCGGCATCGGGCAAGGTTTGAAAGTAGTTCAACACACCGCCCTCTAACTGGTAAACATCCAGCCCCAGGCCATGCTGCATCCAGCCACCTAGTTTTTCGCAGCGGATGCCGCCTGTGCAGTACATGGCCACGCGTTTGCCTTCTTTTTTCCACTGCGCGGCATGGTCTTGCACATACGCAGGAAAGTCGCGGAAGTGGGTCACGCCGGGATCGATAGCCCCCTGGAAATGGCCGAGCTTGAACTCGAAGCTGTTGCGGTTGTCCAGCACCACCACATCGTCTTGCGCCAGAAAATTGCGCCAGGCTTGGGGGCTCAGGCTCACACCGCCAGGGGGCAAATTCGCGGCTTCGGGTGGCAGCCCCACGGCCACGACTTCGGGTTTGGTGTGCACTTTCATGCGCGCAAATGGGGCCGTGTTGCATTGGCTGCGTTTGTAGGTCATGGTGGAGAAACGCGGGTCTTGGCCAATGCAGCTCATGAATTCTTGAAGCGCTGCCTCGCTGCCCGCCAATACACCGTTGATGCCTTCCGAGGCCACCAAGATCGAGCCGGTTAAGTCGCCCGTGATGTCCCGCAAATGCGCGGCAAGTGCTGGCGGATCAGCCACTTCAATCAGGCGATAAAAGGCCACATGCCACAGCGTGGATGAAGACGGCAACCCGGGGTGAGTGTTCATGGCTGAGTTATTGAAATCCAGTGAAAGTCTCTAGCTCTTACTTGTTTCACTAAGTAACTTTGCTGCTGGAGAGCGTTCTTTCACGTTTTTGTCACGCCTTGTCGCAATCATAAAACCCCAGGGAATTGATTGACAGATCCACCATGAACAAGCCTCTTGTGACGCGCTTTCTTGACACCCGTGATATCCCCGCTTTGCTGGCATTGGAGACCCGCCAGTGGGAGGATCATCAGGCTGCCGATGCGCAGGCGTTGCACCAGCGGATAGCAAGCCATCCCCGGCTTTGCATCGGCAGCTTCTGCGCACGCAGCGGTGAGGCGTTGGCCTCCCTGTTCATGCGCCCCATCAGCCAACAAGAGCTTCAGCAAGCACGCAGTTGGATCGATTGTGCCGTGGGCAAGCAAGCTGCCTTGGCCACTTGCCCCGGCTCCAGCCTGTTTGGCATCAGCTTGACCAGCGTAGCCCCCGAGGCCGCACAGGCACTGTTCGATTTCTTTTGGCCACACGCACTCAAAAATGGTTGGCACGACATTTACCTCGGTTCACCCATTCCCGGACTTCAGCGGGCACGACAGGCCGATCCCAGCTTGGATGTGATGGCCTACGCAACAGCAAAGCGTGGGGGTTTGCCCCGCGACACACAACTGCGTTACTACCACCGCAAGGGATTCCAAGAAATTGTGTCCGTGCTACCAAAGGAAACGCTGAACAACCCCGCGAAACGAGTGCGCGTGTGAGCTGTGCTGCTGGTTCAGTGATTTGAGGGTGATGTTTCATCGTTTTGTGCGCTCTTTGGCGCATGTTTGAAGCCCTTCTGGGGGCTCGTGGCGCTTTGC
>JBJTHI010000193.1:0-9273 GCA_046094425.1 Burkholderiales bacterium
TCGATCCAATCCCCTTTAGCCACCCGCCGACCCGCCACCACCTGCGCCATGGTTCAGTTCAACACGGTTTACCTGCCGCGATGTGCACCTGCGCAGATTCAGGGCTGGGTGGCGCGGCAGATAAACGCTATTTGTTAGGCAATAACAGAATCGCGAAAACCGGCAAGCACCACAAGCCGCCTCAATACTCCGACCCACCCCCACTCCCCGGCGCCAAGTTGTCAAACTTCGTCAGCGGCTTGTTGAAGAATAACTTTACCGTGCCCGTCGGCCCGTTGCGCTGTTTGCCGATGATGACTTCGGCGATGTTGGGTTCTTTGCAGGCTTCTTTGGTGTAGTAGTCGTCGCGGTAGATGAACATGATGACGTCGGCGTCTTGTTCGATGGCGCCGGACTCGCGCAGGTCGCTCATCATGGGGCGTTTGTCGGTGCGGGTTTCGACCGAGCGGTTGAGCTGCGAGAGGGCAATGACCGGGCACTTGAGTTCTTTGGCCAGGCTTTTGAGGCCGCGTGAAATCTCACCAATCACCGTGGCGCGGTTTTCTTCGCTGCCGCCGCCGCTGCCGCTCATGAGCTGCAGGTAGTCGACCACGATCAAACCGAGCTGGCCGCACTGGCGGGCCTGGCGGCGTGCGCGGGCACGGACTTCACTGGGTGACAGTGCGGCGCTTTCATCGATGTACATGCTGACCTTGCCGAGTTTTTCAACGGCTTCGCTCAAGCGGCCCCATTCATCGTCGGCAAGTTTGCCGGTGCGCAAATGGCCTTGGTCGATGCGGCCGAGAGACCCGACCAAACGCAGGGCGAGCTGTGCCGCGCCCATTTCCATGGAGAACACCACCACGGGCAGTTCTTCGGTAACCGCGACGTGTTCGGCTATGTTGAGGGCCAGCGCCGTTTTACCCATGGAGGGGCGGGCGGCGAGCACGATGAGGTCGCCGGGCTGGAAGCCAGCGGTCATGCGGTCTAAATCGAAGTAGCCGGTGCGCACGCCGGTGACTTCTTCGGCACCGTTCTCGTGCAACTCGGTCACGCGGTCGAGCAACTGAACCACGAGCTGGTCCATGGTTTGAAAACCTTGTTTGGACTTGCTGCCTTCTTCGCCTATGCGAAAGATGGTGCCTTCGGCTTCGTCCAAGATTTGATCGACGGGACGGCCTTGTGGGTTGAAAGCGTTGGTGGCGATGTCGTCGCTGGCGGCGATGAGTTTGCGCAGCACGGCGCGCTCGCGCACGATCTCGGCATAGCGGCGCAAATTAGCGGCGCTGGGCACGCTTTGCGCGAGTGCATTGAGGTAGACGAGGCCACCGCATTCTTCGGCTTTGCCTATGCCCTGCAGTTGCTCGAACACGGTGATGACGTCGGCCGGTTTGGTGGCGTTAACGAGGCTGCCGATGGCAGCGTAGATGTGGCGGTGCTCGAAGCGGTAGAAGTCGCTGTCGATGAGCAAGTCACCGGCTTTGTCCCAAGCACTGTTGTCGAGCAGCAGACCGCCGAGCACGCTTTGTTCAGCTTCGATGGAGTGCGGCGGTACACGCAGGCGGGCGACTTCGTCGTCGGGGCGGGCGCTGGAGGCGCTGGATTGGGGGGGCAGAGCAGTGGGGGAGAAGATGGCAGCCATCAAAGAATCATACGGCGAGGTGGCGCGAGCGGCTGTGGGTAAGTCTGTGGAGATTCGGTGGGTGAGCAGGGGAAATCGTGGAATCGCCCGGAAGGTGATGCGCCAAAGAAAAAGGGCCGACTCACGTCGACCCTTTTGGTTTGCTGTCAGCGAGAGGATCAGTCGGTTTCGCCAACCACAACCACTTTGACATCCACGACCACATCAGAGTGCGGTGCCACGCTCACGGTGTGCTCACCCACGGTTTTCAGTGGGCCGGTGGGCATGCGCACTTGGGCTTTGACGACTTTGAAGTCGATGCGGGTCAGGGCTTCGGCGATGTCGTGGTTGGTGACGGAACCGAACAAGCGGCCGTCTACACCCGCTTTTTGCGTGATGTGAACGGTGCGGCCATTGAGCTTTTCACCCAAGGCTTGGGCTGCAGCCAGTTTTTCGGCAGCGGCTTTTTCCAGTTCGGCACGCTTCAATTCAAATTCTTTGATCGCGGACTCGGTGGCGCGGCGAGCGGCCTTGGAGGGGATCAAGAAGTTGCGTGCATAGCCGTCTTTGACTTTGACGACGTCACCCAGGTTGCCCAGGTTGGCGACTTTTTCCAGCAGGATGATTTGCATGGTTGTTTACTCCTCAAACCTTGTGCTGGTCGCTGTAAGGCAGCATGGCCAAGAAGCGAGCGCGTTTGATGCAGGTGGTCAGCTGACGCTGAAAGAAGGCGCGGGTGCCGGTGAGGCGTGCGGGGGTGATCTTGCCGTTCTCGGCAATGAAGTCGCGCAGGGTGTCGACGTCTTTGTAGTCGATCTCAGTCACGCCGGTGACGGTGAAGCGGCAAAAACGCTTGCGGCGAAACAGCAGCGACTGCGTATTGCGCTTGGGCTTGCGGTCTTTGGAAAACTTGCCTTTACCACGTGGTGGTGCCATGTTGAGTACCTCGTTAAATCTTTGCTGTTGATCTGTCTGCGCCGCAGTTATGCAGGCTCAGTGATGTGAACTTCGGTGATGTGAAAAACAATGCCCCTGCCGTTGCGCTGTGAGCCCAAAAAGCCTGCAAATCCGTGGTCGCTGCCCAGGGCCAAGGCCTGAACTTGGGCGGTGATGCTGCCTACCGCACGCGCTTTGATCTCAAAAAAGACCTTGCGCGCTTGGCCTTCTTGGCTGACCACAGACTCGTGCTTCAGGCTCAAGTCCAGGGCGGGCAAACCGGCCGGGGTGTAGCGCAACATGCTGCGTTCCACGATGTTTGCATTCAGAACCAAACGGTTCATGGGGCCCATCGCTGGCACCGGTGTTTATTGCAGACCCATCTCCTGCGGTGCGCGGCGGGTTTCTTCACGACCCACGTTCTTCATCACCACGGAGGGGCCGGTTTCGGCTTTGCTCTTTTGCACGGTGAGGTGGCGCAGCACCGCATCGTTGAAGCGGAAACCGGTTTCCAGCTCAGTGAGCACAGCTTGGCTGCACTCAATGTTCAGACACAGGTAGTGGGCCTTGGCGAGTTTTTGAATGAGGTAAGCCAGTTGACGGCGACCCCAATCTTCCACGCGGTGCACTTTGCCACCACCGGCGGTGATCACACCTTTGTAACGCTCCAGCATGGCCGGAACTTGTTCGCTTTGATCCGGATGGATCAACAGCACGATTTCATAGTGACGCATTGATAACTCCTTGTGGTTTCCTCCCCCGACAGCCGTCCTCGAACTGAGGATGGCACTGCCGAAGAAGTGGAAGCCACCCCGAAGCGTCTAACCCGGGTGTGGCAAGGTGAACCGCGAATTCTAGCCTAAATCCAATAAAAAAGGGGTTCCTGGCTTGGCCGGGAACCCCTGGGGCAGTGATCTTGGTCTTCAGCAGAAGACCAAGATCCGCCTGAGATCAACTCTGGGTTGACATGGTGGAACCCTTGACATCGGGGTAACGCACATGCTCCACCAATTCCTGCACCTCGCGGCTGGGGGCGGGGGTGAACAGGCTCACCAGGATGATGACGGCAAAGCCGACCGGCACGCCGAACACACCGGCCGAGATGGGCAAGATGCCAAACCACAAGTCCACCGGCTGCGTCACGCCGAAGAGCGTGCGCATCCAGGCGTGGTTCATCACCATGTAGTAAATGGTGATGCCCAAACCAGCGACGATGCCGCAAATGGCCCCTGCAGTGCTGGCCCGCTTCCAGAAGATGCCCAGCACCAAGGCCGGGAAGAAGGCCGCTGCTGCGAACGAGAACGCCGCAGACACCAGGAACAAGATGTCAGCCTGTTTGGTGACGTACACCGTGTAGGCCACATAGGCCGCCGCCGCCGCCACTACGAGCAGCAAGGCCTTGGAGATGGCCACGCGGCGTGAGGTGGGTGCGTTGGGGTCGATCATCTTGTAGTAGAAGTCGTGCGACAAGGCGTTGGCAATCGTGAGCAACAAGCCGTCTGCGGTAGACAGTGCCGCCGCCAAACCACCCGCAGCCACCATGCCCGAGATCACGTAGGGCAGACCGCCAATTTCTGGTGTGGCCAGCACGATGATGTCGCCACCAATGCGCATCTCACCCAATTGGAAGATGCCGTCTTTGTTGACATCCACCACTGAAAGCAAAGACGCATCCACCTTCTGCCAGTTGGCGATCCACGCCGGTAGCTGGTCAATGGGCGTGCCCACCAGCACGTTGAAGATCTCGTACTTGACCAGCACGGCCAACGCTGGCGCAGTGAAGTACAGCAAGAAGATGAAGAACAGCGACCAAGTCACCGACTCACGTGCTTCTTTCACCGAGGGCGTGGTGTAGTAGCGCATGAGAATGTGGGGCAAGGCTGCCGTGCCCACCATCAAGCAAAAGATCAAGGCCATGAAATTACGACGTGATTCGTCGAAAGTTTTTTGGGCCTTTTCGTCACCATTCGGATCACCCGCATAAATGGTGCCGTGCGATGGCATGCCACCCAGCGGCCGGGCTCGCCCTTCGGCTGCGGTTTTGGCGGCGGTGTAAGCCTTTTTGGCGTCTTCCACGGTTTTAGGCAAACCGGCCAGGGCTTTTTCGGCGGCCTGGATGTCGGCCACAGGGCCGTTGGCGGCCTTCAGGTCGTCCAGCTTTTTCTGCGCAGCGGCTTGGTCGGCGGCCATGGCGGCCGGCACGTCTTTCAACTTCGCGTCGGCCGCAGCCGCACGCTCTTTGAAAACGTTGATGACCTCCAACTCTTTCGGGTCGGCGCGCAGTTGTTTCTCGCGTTCAGTCACCTTGGCCAACTGCTGACCATAAATGGCTTGCGGAATCGGCACGCCGGTTTGTTTGACCGACAGCCACACCACCGGGATCATGTAGGCAATGATCAAGATGATGTACTGCGCCACCTGCGTCCAGGTGACCGCACGCATGCCGCCTAAGAAGGAGCAGACCAAGATACCGCCCAGGCCCAAGAAAATGCCCACGGCAAAGTCCACGCCAGTGAGTCGGGTGGTGATCAAGCCCACGCCATAAATTTGCGCCACCACATAAACGAAGGAGCACAAAATCGCAGCGAAGATGCCCAAGAAACGAGCCGTGTTGCCGCCGTAACGCGCGCCCAAAAAGTCAGGAATGGTGAACTGGCCGAATTTGCGCAGATAGGGTGCCAAGAACAAAGCCACCAAACAGTAGCCCCCCGTCCAGCCCATGATGAAGGCCAGGCCACTGTAGCCCTGCAAATAAAGCGTGCCCGCCATGCCAATGAAAGAGGCCGCGCTCATCCAGTCGGCCCCGGTCGCCATGCCGTTGTAGATGGCCGGCACACGTCGCCCTGCGACGTAGTACTCGGAGGCATCCGAGGTTCGGCTCATGATGCCGATGCCTGCGTACAACAAGATGGTGGCAGCCAAGAAGGTCAAGCCGATCGCGCCACGCGACAGACCCATCTGTTCAAGAATAGCCAGCACAATCACGAAGGCGACAAAGCCCCCGGTGTACCAGGCATACACCTTGTTGAGTTGTTTCTTGAAAGCCTGGCTGGCGGCAGCGCCACCACCAGAACCGCTTGAGGGTGTGAGTCCAGCCATGATCAGTCCTCCTCCGCCACGTTGTGTTCTTGGTCCAGGCGGTTCATGGTTCTGGCATAGAACCAAATCAGCGCCACATAGACAATCAGCGCGCCTTGGGCTCCGACCCAAAAGCTGAATGGCCAACCAAAGAAATTAAAGTTCAAGTCACGCGCGAAATACGCCACGACAAACGTGACGACAAACCAAACCGCAAGCGAAATGCCCGTGATGCGGAGGTTTCTCTGCCAGTAGCGTTGGTGGTTTTCTGACACCTGCATTGCTGTCTCCTTTTATTGAACAAACCACCCTCGCAGGTGGATCGGAAGGCTGAGCGTCTTCGCGCCCTGCTCATCCCCTAGTGAAGTTGAAGCATCAAGCTGCTCCAACCGCAACATTCATAGCGACCCAGAGGCCGCCAACAAACCTGTTTCACGTTCAAGTTGCGCCGCCACCTTGGGCTCGAAGCCTTTGAGGTGGGTGATGATGCGCACCGCCTCCTCCGGGTTGTGGCGCTCTAAATGCACCCGCGCCAACTGATACCAACCGTAGGGGCTCATGGGTTGCAACTCGGTGTTTCGTTTGAGGGCCACCACGGCCTCGTCATGGCGCTGCAAGCGAATCAGCACCAAGCCCAGCCCGTACCAGGCGCGGTCTATCTCTGGGTTCAAACGGGTGGCCTGCTCAAAGGCATGGCAGGCTTCGTGCCAGCGTTGGTTTTCTTCCAGCAAAAAGCCCAAGTTGAACCAGGCCACACCGTTTTCCGGTTGCTGTGTCAGCAGCACTTGGTAAGCCACTATCGCCTCTTGTTGGCGCCCCAGGGTGGCAAGCAGATGGGCGCGGCTGAGTGCAGCGTAGTGGTCGCTAGGGAAGTGCTCAAGCAAACGTTCGTAGAGGCCCAAAGCACGTTGGTTTTGGCCCACCAACAAACACAACCAGGCCAGTCCGCGCCACCACGACTGTGTGAGGTTCAAACTCATCGACACACCTCCATTCCCAAAGACAAACAGGTGTTGATCTTCAAAATCAAAGCGCACAACCAAATGAAGAAGAGTAAACACGCGGCCACCAGGGGCATGTGCCGATCCAAAATTTGTTTGGGTGCGATGAAACGTGCCGCTTGAACAAAGGGCTTGGTCAGTACTTGGAAGAATTGGTAGAACACATTGCCATCACGTTTGGCCCCTACCAACAAGCCCAACAACCACTGGCCCAAGAGACACATCAGCGCAATTTCGGCCACCAACTTCAAAGCAGAAACAAACAACAGCATGTGAGCCCTTTGGTAACTGTGGGGCGACTGTTGGCGCTGGGGCTTACTTATTTCTTACAACGTGGGTTGGCGTACTGGAGAACCCGCATAGGAGTTACGCGGGGGTTTGTGGCTGCAAATCGGTAGAAGGTGTTTGATTGGCACCGGGCACCTTGCGCCTGGCCAAGAGGCTGTAAACCGTGGGCACCACGAAGAGGGTGAGCACGGTGCCCAGACTCATGCCACCCACAATGACCCAACCAATTTGCTGGCGGCTCTCGGCCCCTGCGCCTGTGGCCAAGGCCAGGGGCAAAGCGCCGAGCACCATGGCGCCGGTGGTCATCAAAATGGGACGCAGTCGCATGCTGCTGGCTTGAATGAGCGCGTCCAACGTCTGCTGCCCCTCTTGTCGCAACTGGTTGCTGAATTCAACAATCAATATGCCGTGCTTGGTGATCAAACCAATCAAAGTGATGAGGCCAATTTTGGAATACACATTGAGCGTGCCGCCCGTCCAGGTCATGGCGAGCAAGGCACCCAGCATAGACAGCGGCACCGCCGTCATGATGACCAGGGGATCCACAAAACTCTCAAACTGTGCCGCCAGCACCAGATAAATAAACAGGGCTGAGAGCACAAACACCAAACCCAGGGCACTGCTGGACTCGCGGAACTCGCGCGAGGAGCCTGCCAGTTCGGTGGCATATCCCGGCTTGAGCACTTTTTGCGCGGCCTGATCCATGAAAGCCAGGGCCTCCCCCAAGGAATAGCCTGGCGCCAGGTTGGCCGTGAGGGTCACCGAGCGGCGCTGGTTGAAGTGGTTGAGTTCACGCGGACTCACTGCTTCGCGCACCTTGACCAAGGACGACAGCGGCAACATCACCTCATTGCGTCCGCGCACAAAGAGGTGGTCGATTTGATCTGGCGTGATGCGGTCAGTGCTTTCGGTTTGCACGATCACGTCGTACTGCTCGGCGTCGCGTTTGTAGCGGGTGACATTGCGCCCACCCAGCATGGTCTCCACCGTGCGCGCCACTTGTTCCACGCTCACACCGGCGTCAGCGGCGCGTTCACGATCCACCTCCAGAAAAATTTCCGGCTTGTTCAAACGCAGGTCGGTCTCAGGTTGAACGATGCCAGGGTTTTTCGCCATCTCGGTCATGAGTTGTTGCGAGACGCGGGCGAGGTTGTCGTAACTGTCGCTGGTGACAATCACAAAGTTGAGGGGCTTCTCACGAAAACCCTGGCCCAAACTGGGCGGGGTGATGGGCGATGCTGTCACGCCGGGCAAGCCCGCCAAGCGCGGTTGCAACTCGCGCGCGAGTTGGATGGTGGTTTTGTCGCGCTCACTCCAGTCTTTGGCGCGGAAAAAAGCAATGCCTTGCGACACGGTGGGGTTGCCGCCCACGGTGAACACACGGTCAAACTCGGGGTACTCCATGCCTATGCGTTCAATCTCGCGCAAATAGCGCGAGGTGTAGGCCAAGGTGGAGCCGTCGGGCGCGTTCACATTGGACACTACCACGCCTCGGTCCTCCAGCGGTGCCAATTCATTCTTGGCGTTCATGAAGAGCCACACGCTGCCCGCCGCACTGGCCAGCATGCACAGCACCACCAACCAGCGTTGTCCGGACAGCACCCAACGCAATGCAGCGGTATAGCCGCGCGTGAGGCCGCCCAGCAAATACTCCATCGTTCGGTCAAACCGATTCGGCTTGGCCTCGTGTTTGAGCAACTGGCTGCACATCATGGGCGTGAGCGTGAGCGCCACAAAACCCGAGACCAACACCGCACCGGCCAAGGTCAATGCGAACTCCACAAACAAGCGCCCCGTGCGTCCTGGCGTGAAGACCAAGGGCGCATACACCGCCGCCAAGGTCAAGGTCATGGCGACAACGGCAAAACCAATTTCACGAGCCCCGCGCAGGGCAGCTTGGAACGGTTCCATGCCTGCCTCAATGTGCCGGAAGATGTTTTCCAGCACCACAATGGCGTCGTCCACCACCAGCCCAATGGCCAGCACCAAGGCCAACAGCGTCAAGGTGTTGATGGTGAAACCGGCCAAGGCCATCAGGGCAAAGGTGCCGATCAAGCTGACGGGAATAGTCACCAAAGGGATCACCGCCGCACGCAGATGCCGCAAAAATACAAACACCACCACAGCCACCAGCAACATGGCCTCGGCAATGGTTTTGTAAACCGCCTCAATCGAGCGTTCAATGAAGACTGCGTTGTCGTTGGCCACCCGCACATTGACGCTGGTGGGCACCCATTAGCCGCCCCCGTCAATAGGGACGAACGATTTACTGCGGTCGTCCCCCGCATTTTTTCCTTGTCCAGCTCTCTTCTCGGTCGTCTGAATTTTCAGCACACTTGGTTCTCAAAATTGCGGTTGCGCACAACAGCG
>JBJTHI010000194.1:0-34963 GCA_046094425.1 Burkholderiales bacterium
ACAGGCTTTGTGGTGTTGTGCAAGGCCCGAACGCAGGTGGAAGTGAACTGGGAGGTGCGAGACTTGCTCAAGACGGCCAGCCGTCAAGCCGCCAGCTTCTTGGCGCAAATGCATGCCACCGAGGCCTTGTTGGAGGTTCGTAAATTCGACGCCTTCAACCGCATGTCGGCCTTCGTGGTGCATGACCTCAAAAACATCGTCACTCAGCTTTCATTGATGATGAAAAACGCCAAACGTTTGGCCGACAATCCCGAGTTCCAACAAGACATGCTGATGACGGTGGAGAGTTCTCTGGAGAAAATGCGTCAACTCATGTTGCAGTTGCGTGAGGGTGCGAAACCCCCGGGCGGTGCCACGGGTGTGAATTTGGTGGACATTGTGAATCGATTGGCTCAGGTGGCACAAAGCCGCGGCCGCCACTTGGAATTGCAAGTGCAAGATGCCGTGGTCGCACGCGGCCACGACGAGCGGGTGGAGCGCGTATTGGGCCACGTGGTGCAGAACGCTTTCGATGCCACACCACCTTCGGGGCGTGTGTGGTTGACTTTGGGACGGTCTGTGGGCAGTGCCCAGGTGGTTGTGGGGGATACCGGAGCGGGTATGTCTGAAGAATTCATGGCCAACCAATTGTTCAAGCCCTTTAACACCACCAAACAAACCGGGATGGGCATTGGCGCTTATGAAAGTTTTCAATACATTCAAGAACTTGGTGGGCGGATCGAGGTGAAGAGCGAGGTCAGCCGTGGCACGGTGGTGACCATCTTGCTGCCTTTATTTGAAACACAGCAGTCTTCGGATCTGCAGATGGCAACTCCTTCATGAGCGCAAACAAGTTACCCCAGTTGTTGATTGTTGAAGACGATCCTGGTTTGCAAAAACAAATCAAGTGGTCGTTGGACAGGTTTGATTCGGTGACGGCGGGTGATCGTGAGTCGGCGCTGGTTCAGTTCAAACGCCACAACCCAGCCGTGGTGACCATGGATCTGGGGTTGCCGCCCGACCCCGATTCGGTGTCCGAAGGCTTCAAACTACTTGGCCAGTTGCTCGAGCTGGATCCTACCGTCAAGGTGATCGTGCTGACGGGTCAAAACGACCAAGCCAATGCCCTTCGTGCCATCGCCATGGGTGCCTACGACTTTTTTGCCAAACCTTTTGAACCCGAACTGCTGGGCTTGACCATAGATCGAGCATTCAGACTGTTCGAGTTACAGCGCGAGAACCTGCGACTTCAAGCACTGCATCAACCCGACGCCATGGCAGGCTTGACCACCCGCGACCCAGAAATGATGAAGTTAGCCCGGATGGTCGAGCGTGTGGCCTCCAGCAATGCCACCGTGTTGCTCTTGGGCGAAAGCGGAACGGGCAAAGAAGTGTTGGCCCAAGGTTTGCACCAGGCGTCCAAACGCAACGGGCGTTTTGTGGCCATCAACTGCGCTGCCATTCCCGACAACTTGCTCGAGAGTGAGTTGTTCGGCTACGAGAAAGGCGCGTTCACTGGGGCCTCGAAAACCACGCCTGGCAAGATTGAATCAGCCCACGGCGGCACCTTGATGTTGGACGAGATAGGCGACCTGCCGCATCCTTTGCAAGCCAAACTGCTGCGGTTTTTGCAAGAGCGGACCATCGAGCGCATTGGGGGCCGCCAGGAAATTCCCATTGACGTTCGCGTGGTGTGTGCCACGCACCAAGATTTGCAGGAACAAATCAAGGAGGGTCGTTTCCGCGAGGACTTGTACTACAGGTTGGCGGAGATTGTGGTCAATATTCCACCGCTGCGCGCGCGCGTCGGGGATGCTGTTTTGCTGGCCCACAGTTTTTTGCGCCGTTTCGCCCAGGAACAAAACCGTGGTTCGATGGCCTTTACGGAAAGTGCCATCGCCGCCATTGAAGCCCATGCGTGGCCAGGGAACGTGCGAGAACTCATCAATGTGGTTAAACGCGCCACCATCATGGCCGAGAGTAACCGCGTGGGTTGCGACGACCTGGGTTTGCCTGAGCCGACGCAAGGTGAAGAAAACCTTGACGCTCCCGTGATGGACTTGCGCGCTGTGCGCGAGCGCGCTGAACGCGACGCCATCGTGGCGGCCTTGGCTCGTGCAAACGGTAACATTGCCAAGGCTTCCGAAGCATTGGGTGTGAGTCGACCTACGCTCTACGACTTGATGCACCGCTTGGCCATCAAGTGAATATCGGGTGAACAAATCACAAACGCCGCAGAGTGAGCGGCAGCAGCGCACTTCATCTCAACGTGTTTTTCGCAAAAGGTGGCACCGTGAACAGCTCCTCTTTCAATCGAACGCTTCTTGTGTTTTTTACTTGCGCCCTCATGCTGGCTTGCGGTAGCGGGGATGACCCCGCCAAGTTGGTCGCTTCAGCCAAGGAGTATTTGCAGAAAAACGATGCGCCCGCTGCTGTGATTCAACTGAAGAACGCGCTGCAGCAAAAGCCTGACATGGCTGAAGCGCGTTTCTTATTGGGCAAGGCCCTGCTTGAAAACGGCGAGGCACCATCGGCCAGCATTGAGCTGCGTAAAGCGCTCGAGCTGAAACATGACGCAGAGGAGGTGGTTCCACTGTTGGCGAATTCGTTGACGATGGAGGGGCAGGGTCCCAAGGCGATTGAGCTGTATGCCGCAACCCAACTGACCAACCCTCAGCGCCAAGCCCAGCTCAAGACGGCATTGGCCACCGCGTACGCCACGGGTAACGAATTGCCCAAAGCGCAAGCCGCAATCACCGAAGCGTTGAAACTGGATCCCCAGCTCGTTCCTGCCATGTTGATGCAATCGCGGCTGTTGGCCACGCGGCGTGATTTTGATGGTGCTTTGGGGCAAATAGACAAACTGCTCGGCGAGTTCCCGAATCAAGTGGACACCTGGCAACTCAAAGGCGACTTGCTCGCGGCTGCCAAAGGGGATAGCGCAGGTGCATTGGCCGCTTATAGAAAGGTGCTTGAACTACGGCCCAACAGTCTCGCCGCGCTGGCCGGTATCGTTGCGGTTCATCTTTCCAAAGAAGATTTGGCTGCTGCGGAAGTCTCTCTTGAGACGCTCAAAAAGCTGCAACCCAAACATCCCCAAACGCTGTATTTCGCCGCGCAATTGGCCTTTCAAAAGCGCGACTACAAAACGGCGAAAGAGTTGCTTCCCGACGTGCTCGCTACAAACCCGGCACACGTGCGGGTGTTGCACTTGGCGGGCGCTACCGAGTTGTATGGGAATGGCTCCTTGGCCCAGGCCGAGGCCCACCTGACCAAGGTGTTGCACAACGCTCCTCAACTGTCCTTGCCACGTCGCATGCTGGTGCAGACCTATTTGCGCGGTGGACAAAGTGCCAAGGCGCTGTCGGCGTTGGAGCCCCTCTTGGCGGCTGAGAAGCCGGATGCTCATACACTGGCTCTCGCGGGTGAAGCCCATTTGCAAACAGGTGATGCGGTCAAGGCGGAGCGTTATTTCGCGCAAGCGGCCAAAGTAAATCCTGAAGATGCGAGAAGCCGTACTGTGCTGGCCTTGGCGCAGTTGTCACGTGGTGCCAACGATGTCGCATTTGGCGAGTTGCAATCCATTGCTGAATCTGACAAGGGCACCACTGCCAACCTGGCCTTGATCAGTGCGTTCATGCGCCGCAACGAGCTTGATCGCGCGCTCAAGGCCATCGACGAATTGGAGCGCAAAAATCCAGACAAGCCACTGGCTGCCAACTTGCGCGGTCGAGTACTCATTCTGCGCAAGGACATACCCGCGGCACGTCAAAGTTTTGAAAAAGCCTTGTCCATCGATCCGACCTTTTTCCCCGCCGCTTCAACCCTTGCGGCCCTGGATTTGGCAGATAAAAAGCCTGATGCAGCGAAAAAGCGGTTTGAGGCCATGCTTTCGCGTGACCCCAAAAACGCGCAAGCCCTGTTGGCCCTGGCCGGGGTCAACGCGGGAAGCGGTGCCAGTAAAGAGGAAATCACCGCTTCGCTCAAAAAAGTAGTGGAGACTGTTCCGGAGCAGATGGCGCCACGTTTGGTCTTGGTAGACAACTACCTGGCCTTGAAGGATTTCAAACAAGCACTGGCCGTGGCACAAGAGGCAGCGACCAAGTTTCCCGAGCGTGTCGAAGTACTGGATGCCCTTGGGCGCGCCCAGTTGGGTGCCGGTGAACTCAACCAAGCCATAAAAACATTCAACACCTTGGCGGGTTTACAGCCGCAATTGCCTATGCCCCATCTACGTCTGGCGGAAGTGCATATGGCGGGCCAAAAGGCGGACGCTGCGGCTCAAAGTTTGAAACGTGCTTTGACCATCGCGCCTGACATGCTGGTGGCGCAAACCAGCTTGATTCGTTTGGACATGACCGCCGGGCGTACCAAGGAGGCACTGGCCATGGCCAAAACCATACAAAAGCAGCGCCCCAACGAGGCCGTTGGCTACATTTTGGAGGGCGACATTGAATCCAGGCGAAAGGCCTGGGATGTTGCAATTTCGATTTACCGTGAGGGATTAAAAAAAGTTCCCTCACCTGAGTTAGCCACCAAGTTGCACTCGGCGCTTCGTGCTTCCGGCAAGGGCGCAGAAGCCGACAAGTTCGCTGCTACTTGGCTGAAAGATCGATCGAATGACGCGGCGTTTGAGTTTTATTTGGGCGATGTGGCCGTCGTTTCTAAGGACTACGCGGCCGCTGAGATCAAATACAAACGTGTGCTACAGATTCAACCCGACAATCCCACAGCCTTGAATAACTTGGCCTGGGTGAGCTCCAAACTCAAGCGAGAAGGTGCGCTGGCATATGCAGAGAAGGCCAATGCTTTGCGGCCTGATCAGCCTGCTTTTCTTGACACCTTGGCCATGTTGCATTCAGAAGCCAAGCAGCACGACAAGGCCATCGAAATTCAGAAAAAGGCCTTGTCTTTGCGACCCGGTGATTCAGTTTTACGTTTGGGTCTGGCCCGAATTTATGTCGCTGCGGGGGAAAAGGCCTTAGCCAAGACTGAGTTGGAGTCTCTGCGCAAACTTGGGAGCAGCTTTGCTCCTCAAGAAGAGGTGGCTGAGTTGCTTGGAAAACTGTGAAGCGGGCTGCATACGCTTCGAGTACGCGTAATGCGAGCAACTGCAGGGGGCATTCATCTTAGCGATTGATTATGTTGATCGATAAGCCAGAGTGCCACTGGCTAGCCGTTTCGGCCTAGCAGGCTGCTGAAATATCCCCAATGAATGCAAATTCCAAATTGAGAAATCAGCTTCAGAACACTTCGTTCACGCGGCCAGTAACCGTTGGTTTGATGCCCAGTATTTCAGCAGCTTGCTAGGGCGATTGTGATGGGTAGTCGCCCTGATGACTTCTGTCGTGTAGATGTTTGATTGTTGCTATGGCGTCGTCCAGGTCTGAATAGGTCAATGCGTAGCGGCCAGAGTTCTCGATGAAATTGGCCACGGTCTCGAAGCCGAACTGCAGCATTGATGCATAGTTGACCGCGTTGTCGGTAAGCCAGCGAAAAGCCTCTGCCTCGGTCAGTTCTCGCACGGTTGTTGCAGCACCCCGGCGATAAACCGGTGCTACCAGCAGGCCCGGGCCGGCGGTCTCGTGCCGACGCTCCACGGCGTTGGGTGGGGGCTGCATGTAGGCGATTTCGCCTTTGTTCGTACCTTGGTAGGTTCGGGAGAAGTGCGCCTGGGGTGCCCGGGCTCGTATAACCTCCACTGCCTGGTTTTTCAGCGACACTGGCCGGGGGTTGGCGAGGACGCGGCCCGTCTCGAAACAGAACACGGTCATCTCGTCTGATAAGAGACGCCAGCCAGACCATGCCAGCGCCGCACACAAGGTGCTCTTGCCAGAGCCTGACGGCGCTGGCATGACCAATGCTCGTCCATTGCGTTCCAATACGGCTGAATGGATCAGCAGCGGGGCAACGTCCAGATAGGCAACCCCTAGGTTCAGCGCCGACTCCAGGCAGGGCAAAGCTTGATCCTGCGGCAGTGGTTCGATTAGATCTTCGCCATCCACCCAGTAGCAGACCTGGGGGCGGAAATGACGGCGCACCCACGATGGGGCGTCCACATGCACTGAAAAATCGTCAATACCAGGCTGTTCCAGGACTGGGTAATCAGCATAAAGGGCAGCGAATTCTGCCACCAGAGCTGGCAGGCGGGTCGTCAGGTGGGTGGTGAAGGCGCCGGTGTCAAGATGCAACCCGTCGCCCCCCAACTTGCTCACTAAATCGGTTAGGGGCAGTTCACTGATCAACATGGGGAAACGAGTTCGATCAGACCTTGTTCGTCCAGTTGAGCGAGCAAGTGTGCCAAAGACGCTTCCAGTGGCTCGCCCATCTCGAAGCCGAGCTTGGCAGCAAACAGCCGTTGTAGTTCGGTTTCGCTCAATGGCCCGCTGCCGACCAAAGTCTGAAGCATGGTGCCTGCGATGGAATCAACGATATGCGTGTGCCCGGACAAGGGATTGAAAACCGCAAACTCCTCGCCCCAGTGACGCATCGAAAGAGCTGCGCCGCTGAGCGGTTGCCAAATGCGCAATCCGGATTCAGCGGATCCTGCCATAAAGGTCGCCGTTAATTCGTTATCTGGCAATCAACTCTTGCACTGGTGATGTTTTCCCTTGTCGTAGTAAGAGGCACTGGTGTCGTAACGCAGGCCATTCTGGTCGTACACGATTGGGCAATAACCTTTTTCGTACAAACGGTAGTTGTTCGCGTGCTCTAGCGTGAAATTCAGTTCGCCCAGTCCATCCTTGAATTTCTTGGAACTGTAGACAAGGGGCCTGTTCCCGTTCACATCGGAGTACTTGGCCGTTTTAGTGGGGCTCCCTGGGTGAGGAGGTATTTCGTCCCTTGGACGGCAGACCATATTGTTGGGAGTGCCAAAAGCACTGGCTTCAAGCGCCTTTTTCTTGTCGGCTTTTCTCAAGTCGGGGGTTCCCCTTAAGGATACGCAGTTGGACGCTACCGCGCCGCCATTTTTTTTTCCAGCAAAAGCCCGTTTGTGTACCACCGTGACCACCAAAGCCGCTGATCCGCCTGCCCCCATACGCAGAAACTTTCGGCGCGCCTCAGCCCGCTGATCGTCTGTCATGGTCGCCGCCTCGGGCTGTGCCTGTGGCGCATAACTTTCTTCCGATTGATTTTCGGGTTTCATTGGACTGCTTTCGTTTTCGTGATCGAGGCCCCATTTGGGCGACAAATGAATCCGCTAAATTATCAGGCCTTGTCCTTGGTTTGGACTGTGAGGTAGTCCTCGATAGGCGCAGAATTCTCCATATGAAGCAATAACCGCGCCAGAACAAGTTGGTTCCTTAGTTTTCTGTTTTTTTTCAATGAGTTACGAATCTTTGTCTTGGCTTTCGGCTATGGTTTCGTGGTGATTTTTGTAAACAATTCCGACAATCGAGACGGACTCCGTCTGGTGCTTCAGATGCTGCCCGACATCGACGCGCGGGCTTTATCGAACACGGGCTCGAGATCACCACCCAGCCGCACCAGCCAGGTTCGCTGAAGTCCGCGCAGCGAGACGTACAAGATGCTGCCCCTTCGCTGCCAGCCGACGCGCTTGACGCCGCGCCGCGACCCAGCCTTGGTCAGGTCGGTGATGGTGTAGGCGCGGTGACAGCCTTTGCGTTGCGCGACTTGCAGCATGTGCATAAGCACCGCCTCGTGAATGCCAAGTCCCCGGTGAGATTCGAGTGTGTGGGCGTCGGTGGTGTAGGCCTCCCCGGGTTTGAGCTCCACCGGTCGCCCAGCCATCGGCTCGTTGTCGTGGAAACGGATCCAGTTGCTGTGCACGATGGCGTTATCTAGCCGCGCGACATAACACTGCTCGCCCGCTCGCATGGCCGCTGTGTACTCGCTGTGCGCGTCGCTGCGCACCAGCAGCATCTGTGCGTAGCGCAGCTCGTCGATGTCACTGAGCTGTGCCACTTCTTCAGGTGCTGGCAGACGCACCTGCATGTCCAGGATTTCGTCGATGTCAGCGGGCTCGGCCTTTGAGATCACGATGCCCACTTTCGGTTGGCGCACACTCAGACTGGTAGTGAGGTCGAACTCAAACAGGATCTGCTGATCCAGCCGCAAAACCGGTGACAATAGCTTGACGAAGATTCGCCACAGCAGAACACCAATTCCTTGATAACGCAGGTCGGCGACGGCAATAAGGTAAACACTACGTAGTTTCTGGAGCATGGCGTTCATCGATTTTGTACCTTGGATTGTGCCTCGACCCGTGCTTTTGTGCGGGGGTCGTGAGTGCGTCTATTGCGCAGGGCTGCAGCGGTTGCGTGAGCTAAGGAAGGCCAAGGCGTGAGGGCATTGCTGGTCGAATGCTTGCTGGATCCTCGGTGTACACAGCGTTTGGATGAGCGGCAATGGCATGTGTTGCTCTTGCAGGCGCGCCACCAGGGATTGTTGGCCAAGCTGGCCGGTAGTTTGCAGCTGCAGGGTCTGTTTGACTGCGCACCCGCCAAGGCGCGTGCCCACATGCATGGCGCACGTATCGCCGCTTTGTCGACCCAGACGGCGATTCGGTTCGAGGTCAACCGTGTCATGCGTGCCTTGCAAGGCTTGTCAGGGCCAGTGCTGCTGATGAAGGGCTCGGCCTATGTGCATGCGGGTCTTGCTGTAGCGCGTGGGCGTTTTGTTGGCGATGTCGACCTGATGGTGCCTCGCGACCAGATCGAAGAGGTGGAGCGGCGACTGCTGGCAGCGGGCTGGGAGTGCGCCGAACTTGACGCCTATGACCAACGGTATTACCGCGAATGGACACATGAGATTCCGCCCATGCAGCACCCGGAGCGAGATACACCGGTTGATATTCACCACACTATCGCCCCACTGACCAGCCGAGTGCATCCTGATGCACGTGCCATTCTGGCATCCAGTGTGCCGTTGCCCAACTCGGCGCTGCATGTGATGGCGCCGACCGACATGGTGCTGCACAGCGCGGTGCACCTGTTCAACGACGAGGTCAGCATGCCATTGCGTGACCTTTTCGACCTGCACGATTTGCTGATGGATTTTGCTCAGACACCCGGCTTCTGGGCTGGATTGCTGGAACGCGCCGAGCTGCACGGACTGCGGCGTGTCTTGTACCACTTGCTCAGACAACTCCAGCAGCGGCTGGACACACCCATACCGCAGGAGGTAGTGGAAGCTGCGGCTGCGGCGGCGCCGCTGGCACCGATCCGCTGGCTCATGGACTACCTGTTTCGTCGTCGCTTTGATGTTGACTCTCCCAAGGGGCCATCGACCGTCAAGCAGATGGCGGAGTTTGTGCTTTACTTGCGTGCGCATTGGTTGCGCATGCCACTGCCGATGCTGGTGCGCCATTTGGCGGTGAAAACCTGGAAACGCTGGCGCGCCGATGCCAGCGAAGCAGCGCAAGTCGCTGGTTGAGACTGTCTTTAGGCAGGTGGTTGGGCGGCCTCGCTCCACATCTGGCGTAGCCGGTTTTTGTTCACCTTGTTTGTTGTGCCGCGAGGCAGGCTGTCGACGAACACCACATGGCGTGGTTTCTTGTAGCTTGCTAAGTGCTCCCGGCAATGGGCCACGATGGCTTGCGCTGTCAATGTGGCGTCGGGCTTTATCACCACGTAGGCGGCTACCGATTCTCCCCAGTACGCATCGGGCACCCCGATGACAGCCACCTCGGTGACCCCAGGCAGTGTGGCGATCACCTGCTCGACCTCGATGGGATAGATGTTCTCGGTTCCACTCTTGACCATGTCCTTGCTGCGCCCGGCAATCCAGATGAAGCCGTCCGCGTCTCGGTAGGCCAGGTCGCCGGTGTACCACCAGCCGTCGCGCAGCTGTGCGGCGCTCTCTTGGGGCCGCCTCCAGTAACCCAAGCAGACGAATGGGCTGCGCACGATCAATTCGCCGATCACTTCAGGCGCAACGGTCTGCCCACTCTCGTCGACGATACGCACTTGGACGCTGAACGACTCTTTGCCTACCGAGCCCATGCGGTTGCGGCTGAGTTCCGGAGCGAGGAACGTGGTTACCGGCCCGCCATCGGTACTGCCGTAGTTGTTGTAGAACGCGACCGTCGGGAAGCGCTTATGCACGCCCTGGATGACAGGGATCGGTGCTGATTCTCCGCCGGTGATGATCAGGCGCAGGCTGCTCAGATCCAAACCCGCATCTTCCGGCGTTTCCAGTAGTCGGCGCAGCATGGTCGGGTAGATGGGCACCACGGTCACACGATACGCCGCGATGGCTTGCAGCAGTTGCTGGGGATCGAACTGCCGCGACGCGCCCAGCACCACGCGACCACCGCGCAACAGCAACGGCAGCGTCAGATCCATCAGCGGACCGGCATGAAATAGTGGCCCGAACACCACCGTTGCGTCCGTGGGTTTGAGTTCCAGGTCAATGATCTTGGAGCTACAGGAGGCCAGTGTGGTCGCATGGCTGTGCATGATGCCTTTGGGTAGCCCCGTCGTACCCGATGAGTGCAGCAATATCAGCAACGTATCACTCGGTATGGTTGATTGTGGGAGCGGGGGAGTATGGGCGTCGCGCCAACGTGTATGGGCGTCTTCCCAGCCTGTGGGCGATTGGGGCGGGCCATCGTTGACCCACCGTATTGTTCTCCCAAGGGAGTCGGATGTGATCTGGCTCAACATGTCTGCGAATGTCTCGCCAGCCAGTAGCAGTCGAGGCGTACAGGCGTTGAGCACCATTGCAACCTCGCGCCCCACCAGCCGAAAATTGATCGGCACGAATATCGCGCCCGACAGCGCACAGGCGAACAGGATTTCGAGAAACGCATTGCAGTTGTGCAGCAGCACCGCGACCCGATCGCCCGGGCGCACGCCGTCGGCGTACAAGGCATTGGCCACGCGGCACGCGTTCTCGTACAGCTGCAAATAGGTCAGATGTTGCGCGCCGTAAGACAGGGCTATTTGAGTTGGGCGTTGTACCGCCTGAATGGCGAGCTGGTAGCCGATCATGTTGACTGTGAATGCGCAGGCTCGTGTATTGGGAACTTCTTGGTGGCATCATAATTCCACGCTGACATTGCTGGGCACCGGTGTGTCATTTGATGGAGCGCCTTGATTTTTTGTGAGCACTGGGAGCGGCTGACAGAACTATCGAACGGTATCTTGCGCGCATAAAAAAACCGATTTTCAGGCCACGATTGGAACTTTTCTTGTTGCGCACCGAGACCTACCACCATGTGAGTGATCTGCCACCAGAGGCACTGGCCTTGTGTCCGGAAGTCGATGTCGGCGATCTGTTCGTCAGCAGTGTTTGGATCGCTGATGTTTTAGAGGCTGGGCTACAGCCCGGAGATCGGTTGCAGTTGCTACTGGTGGTCGATGAGGCTTCACCGCAGCGCTATCTGGCCCTGTTGCCTGCGGTGTATTCGCGGCTTTATGGCTCGCACCCTGGTGCGCGCGTGCTGCATTTTCTGCAACGTGAGGAACAGCCTTATCTGCCCATTGGTTCTCAAGAAGATCTGCCTGGGTTGACTGACAGTCTGGTGGCTTCACTGGCGAACCAGACCAGGCCAATTGATGTGGTGAGGGCCAGCCCGCTCGATGGGAAACACCCGTTTACGCCAGCCCTGGTGCAAGCCCTGCGGCATCATGGGTTCTGGATTCAGTTCTATCGTCATGCACGCAGCCACTATGCGCCGGTGGCGGGAATGCGGTTTGCCGACTATTTGGCGGAGCGTCCACGGGCCCTGCGCGAGTCGCTGGAGCTCCACACCCGGCTGTTGATGCGGGGGGGACGGGGCGAGTTTCACTTTCCTTGTACGCCGGCGCTGGTGGAAGATGCCTGGGGTACTTTCTGTCTGGTAACTAGTCGTGCCGCTGACGAGGATGCGCCTGAACCCCCGAAGTACCTCAAGCAGGTTCTGACGACCGCCGCTGCAGCTGGCGTATTGCGTTTGGGTATTTTTTCGCTGGATGGAGAGCCGGTGGCCATGCAGTTGTGGCTTATCAGCGGTGGCACGGCTCGGTGCTTGCGCATCTGGAGCGTGCCGGGGCAAAGAGCATTTCCGATCGACGATGTGCTGACCCAGTTGGTGGTGTTGTGTTTGATCGACGGCGATCAGGTTCAGGAGTTGGATTTCGGCGACGTCAATGACGACTTCGCCCGTGACTGGGCCAGTGGAGCGCGCGATCGGGTGGGTTTGGCAGCTTTCAATCGTCGCACTCTGCGAGGAGTCCGGGGTGCCTTCCGTCACATTGTGCTCGGCTGGGTGCTGTCCGCGCCGCGCCAGCTCTGGAGCCTCATCACCCGTCGGAGCAACTGAGTCGTCATGGCCGGGCATTGCATCAACGATCGCTCGTGTCGCTAGGGTAGGCCCGCTGCCAATAGCGGCGAATTCCCTCCCATGATCTGCTGTGCCGCGCCAGCGCTTGTGCAAACCCGTGTGGAAGAAACAGCACGATCAGCATCACCACGACGCCCATGGCGCCCAAATGCCAGTTCAGCAAGCGGCTCCATGTGAAATTGGCCAGTAACTCCACCACAAAGGCACCCACCACGGGTCCGAGCACGGTGCCTGCTCCACCCAGCAGCATGCAAGCAAAAGCCTTCACCGCCAGCGCCATGTCGAACATGGCCGCAGGATCGATGTAAGAGATCCACCAGGCCTGAACCGAGCCAACGGCCCCCGTCATGGTGGCGCTGAGCATCCACACCAGAGTCTTGTAACGCATGGTGTAGAGACCAGTGGCCTCGGCCTTGACTTCGTGGTCACGGATGGCTTGGCATGCTAGCCCGAGTTGCGAGCGCGCAAAAAAATAGGTCAAGCCTATGGCCAGCAACATGACGACGAAGAACACGTAGTAAAAGCGAATGGCGTTGACTAGCGGCCCTCCCTCCGGCAGCGGCAGTGAGAGCCCGGTGCCACCGCCTGTCAGATCGCCGCCGTTGGCCACCAGCTCCCGTGTGGCCTCGTTCAAGCCTAGCGTGGCGATCGCAAAATAGTGTCCTTTGATGCGCAGCAGTGCAGGGCCGATCAACAGCACCAGCAGCGGACAGGCGAGTATTGCGATGGGAGCGGCCGCCCAGAAAGGCAAGGCGATCTTGACCATGAGTATGGCCGTGGCATAACCAGCCAGGCCAAAAAACACCACGTTGCCAAACGCAGGGTAGCCGCTGTAGCCAGCCATCAAATTTAGACCCTGAGCGATCACCGCCAACATGAACACCGCGGACATCACCCGCATCCAGTACGAACCCATCCACAGTGGGCCGCTAGCCAGCACCACGGTGACGAGCAGTAGCAAGATGATGGGTAGACGCTTCATGGGACGCTCAGGCCGCGCGGGCATCGGTCTGGTAGCGACCACCGAACAGCCCGCGCGGGCGCAGCAGCAGGATGGCCAGCAGAAGGAAGAAGCTGACGGCGTCACGCAAGCCCGGCGCGCCCAGACCAGCGACGAGGTTCTCTGTTACCGCCAGCACCATGGCCGCCACGATGGCGCCTCCCATGCTGCCAAGTCCGCCAAGCAACACGATGACGAAGGACTTGAGGGTCAGGCTGTCGCCCGTGATGGGCGAGAACGCGAACAAAATGGCCATCAGCGAGCCCGCTGCACCCGCCAGCGCCGCGCTGAGCGCGAAGGCCATGACGCGCACCTCGCGCGCGTCGATGCCCAAAGCGGCCGCCGCGCGCGGATTTTGCGCGCTGGCGCGAATCGCATTGCCGGTGCGGGTGTGGCTCATGAACAGGTGCAGCAGCAGCGTCAGACCCAGCGCGGTGGCGAACACGGCAATCCGGGTCCACGGCAGCCGCAGTCCGCCTACTTCAAATGCCTGGCTGGCATAGGGCATGGTGATCGCGCGGACGTCGGCGCTGAACAGCTCCAGCAGGATGTTCACCAGCAACATGTTCAGTCCGAAGGTGAACACCAAGGTCATGAACAGCGAAATGCGCAGTACCCGCTCAAGCAACCAACGCTGCAACGCGGCACCGAACAAAAAAAGCACCGTGGCCGCAACGGGTATGGTCAGGAACGGATCAACGCCCGTGCGATCGTGCAGCCACCAACTGATGTAAGCCCCGATCAGCATCAAGGCACCGTGGGCCAAGTTGATCATGCCGCACACGCCCCAGATCACCGAGAAGCCAATCGCCAGGCAGGCGTAGAAGCCCCCGAGCAAGATGCCCGAGGCGATGATCTGCAGCGTCAGCACGGGGTAGGGCGACCGTCAACCCAATGTCACTGCGCGGTCAGCGCGGAGTCATCGGGTAGGCAAACTTGGCTTTGGCTCCTTCAGTCGGAAACACTACAACCGGTTTGCCGTTCTGAATCTGAATCACCGACATGCCCTTGGCAACGTTCTGTCCCTTGTCGTTGAATCGCACGGGGCCATACGCCGTCATGATGTTGGTTTGCGCCAGCGCGTCACGGATTTTCTGCGGATCGAGTGAGCCTGCCTTTTCAATGGCACGCTGGTAAACCTGCAGTGCTGCAGTGGACTGAGGCGGGTGGTAGTCACAGTCATGGCCAGCAACCTTCTTGCACAGCGCCGCGTAGTCGGCTGCAGTCCAGCCGAAGATTTCGTCCTTCCAAGGCAGATCAGGCGTCCACTGAACGGGCTCAAGCAGGTTCTCGGCTCTTGCCCCCAGCGAGTCAACGAAGCCGGGTGAGGTTGGGCCTAACGTGAAACCAATCATCTTCAGCGGCACCTTTTGCTCGGAGGTTTGACGTGCCACCACCAGCATGTCGCCGGTGTAGCCAGCGCCGATCAACACGTCTGGGTTGCGCGCCCTCATGGCTTCGATCATGGCGGAGAAGTCTTTGGTGCCTGTGGGGTAGGCCTCTTTGTAGACCACCTCCAGGCCTGCCGCCTTGGCTTGGCTCTCAGCCGCGTCGATGCTGGCTTTGGGGAACAGGGCGTTTTCGTGAATCAGCGCTACACGTTGCCCGCGTGGCTTGGCCTCAGCTGCCATCTTGACCATGTTGCCGGTGTACTGATCCACGGGCGTCAACGTGGCGAACAAGTATTTGAAGCCGCGGTCGTAGACGGCAGTGGCGGCTGCGTGCGCGGCCACCATGGGTAACTGGTACTTTTCAGCCACTGGGCTGGTGGCCAGGGTGATGCCACTGGAGTAGGGGCCGAGCAGCAGCTTGATGCCGTCCTCGTTAATCATCTTTTCGTACAGCTTGACCGAGGTGTTGGCATCGCTCTGGTCATCGTAGTATTTGATCGCGACCTTGTAGGTCTTGTCGCCGATCTTGATTCCGCCCCGTGCGTTGATCTGATCGACATAGATGTCGTATCCGATTTTGACCAGCCGCCCCTCGGTGGCGGTCTTGCCGGTGAGCGACAAGGCGGCACCGAAGGTGATGGTGTCCTGTTGAGCCAATGCAGGTTTAGCGATGAGCCCCGACAACAGCAGGGTTGCGCAGGCACCTAGTGTGTACAGGCGGCGCTGCAATGAGGTGTGAGGACGTGACTTCAACTTCAATCTCCTTTGGGGTCATTTGGGTGCCGTGCAGGTCAAGGGCGGTGACGACCAGAATTGCGTTGCGACATTCGCCTATCGATCGATCGATAGACTAAAGTACCAGTGTGCCGTATCATCCTCAAATAGTCAACTCTCTGTCCTCTCTGTCGGGCTTGGGTCGCGATCCAGCCTGGCTTGGTACCTATCCACAACCAACCACACCCTATTCGTTTTGAGTGTCGAGTCGTGCGCGCCCATGAGAAGGCTCTTGTCGTCTCAAAGGGAGACGAGCGGCCTTACACAAACGGCATGTGGCCATGTTCTCCCCGCGACGAAGAGCGAGTGTTCAAATGAGAATTCCCATTAACCCTGTGGACACGGCTGCGTCGCGTCCTGATCTTCAAGGGCTGGTTGATTTCGAGAATGGACTGGTGAGTCCTCGAATATTCATCGATCCGGACTTGTATCGACTAGAGCTTGATCAAATATTCGCCCGCTGTTGGCTTTTTCTGTGTCACGAAACACAGATTCCGAATCCTGGCGATTTTTTTACCACCTATATGGGCGAAGACCCGGTGTTGGTGGTGCGTGATGCTCAGGGCAAAGTCCGCGCCTTCTTAAATTCCTGCCGTCACCGCGGCAACCGCCTGTGCCGCGCAGATTCTGGCAATGCCCGCAGTTTCACCTGCGCCTATCACGGCTGGACCTACAACGTCGATGGCCGTTTGGTTGGCGTGCCCTTTGGCCGCGAAGCCTATTTCAATGAGCTCAAACGTGAGGATTGGGGGCTGATTCCAGTGGCCCAACTTGATCACTACAAGGGTCTGTATTTCGCTACGTTTGATCCAGAGGCCCCTTCGCTGACAAGTTATCTGGGAAATCTCACCTGGTACCTGGATGCCATATTTGATCGCCGTGAGGGGGGCGTCGAAGTCATCGGTGGTGTGCACAAGTGGATTTCCCCCTGCAATTGGAAATTTCCTGCCGAAAACATTGGCGGTGATGGCTACCACGTGGGTTGGACACACCGCTCTGCGATATTGACTGGTTTTGACACGGGACCGACCACGTCCGCATCAACCGGCAGCATTGTCTCGCCGGGCAATGGGCACATGATGACTTGTGTCGGGCCCGACTGCGGTGATGGTATTTCGATGCCAGAAATCATCGCTTACGAAGCTGAGATTGCAGCCGAGGCACGTGCCCGATTGGGGCCACGCTGGGACATGCTCAAACCCATTGTGGGCACGGCATTCCCGAATTTTTCGTTCTTGCGTGCGGGGGCACGCACCCTGCGTGTTTGGCACCCGCGTGGCCCCGAGAAAACCGAGATTTGGTCCTGGGCTTTTGTCGACAAAGCGGCACCACCCGAGGTCAAAGAAGCAAGCCGACTTGCCAGCATTCAGGTGTTCGGCCCTGGCGGTACCTTTGAGCAGGACGACATGGACAACTGGCAGGAATGCACCCGCGCTTGCCGCGGCTCGGTCGGGCGACGCCACCCGCTGAACACTCAAATGGGCTTGGGGCATGAGCGCTATCGCGAAGATCTCGGAGGTTGGGCGAGCGACTTCAGCCTCAGCGAAATCAACCATCGGCACTTCTATGCCCGCTGGGCCAAACTGATGGCGGCCAAGAACTGGAGTGACTTGTAGGAATCGCTGAGGGTGTTCTGTGGGCAAAGGGGGAGTCATGAGTTTGGATACGCTGCATGAGGTTGAGCAGTTTCTCTACCGCGAAGCGCGCTTGTTGGATCGTCGGCAATTCCGCGAATGGCTGGAATTGTTCACGGACGATGTCCACTACTGGATGCCCATGCGCACCAACCGTTATCCAAAATCCAGCAAGGCCCTCAAAATTCTTAATCCCGACATCTATCCTGATGGCGAGCTGACGCGCTCTGACGAGTTAGCGCTGCTCGATGAAAGCAAGGGAACCCTGACGCGCCGTATCGAGCGGTTGGAGACCGGCATGGCTTGGGGGGAGGATCCACCCTCGCGCACGCGCCACCTCATCACCAACATTGAAATCGAAGCGCTCGGCTCGGTGGACGAACTGCGCGCTTACTCCAACTTCCTCGTGTACCGAACCCGGTCGGAAACGGAAGAGGAGTTTTTCATTGGCAGCCGTGAAGATCTGCTGCGTCGGGTTGATGGCGCTTGGAAAATTGCGCGTCGCCAGATTGTTCTCGATCAGACCGTGTTGTCCGTGAAAAACATCAGCATCTTTTTTTGATGAGATCAAACCACAAGAGGTAAGCGATGACAAAAAAAATAGCGTTGATCACGGGTGCTGGAAGCGGCATCGGACGCGCGGCTGCGCTGGGTTTGGCCCAAGCGGGCTACACCTTGGTGCTGGCTGGGCGCCGCGCTGATGCCATTGAAGCGGTGGCTCAGGAGATACGCGGCAGCGGGGGCACGGCACTGCCTGTTGTGACTGACATCAGGGATCCTGACGCTGTTGCTTCGCTGTTTTCAACAACGCAATCCACATTCGGGCGTTTGGATGTGCTGTTCAACAATGCCGGTGTCAACCCCAAAGCCACGCCCATAGAAGACATCCCGTTTGAGCAGTGGAAGTCGGCTGTGGATACCAATGTGGTCGGAACCTTTCTGTGCACCCAGCATGCGGTGCGGTTGATGAAGTCGCAAACGCCGCAAGGTGGGCGCATCATCAACAACGGCTCTTTGGCGGCTTATGCACCGCGACCCAACACGATTGCATACACAGCAACCAAACACGCCATCAGTGGCTTGACGCGCTCGACCTCGCTCGATGGCCGCAAGTACAACATCGCTTGCGGCCAGATCGACATCGGCAACGCCGCCACCGACATGACGGCGCGCCTGACCAAGGGCGAGGTGCAGGCCGATGGCTCCACGGCGATTGAGCCGCGCATGGAGTTGACAGACATTGCCAGTGCTGTCGTGTACATGGCGGGTCTGCCGCTCAGCGCCAACGTGCTGTTCATGACCGTCATGGCAACGAACATGCCGTTTGTGGGCCGAGGCTGATCCGCGCCCCTTTCAACACTGCCGATAGCTCGGCATCTGACCAATGGACAAGGAGAATTCATGCGTTTGGTAGCGTTTGACGCGGGTGGGACGGCAAAGCTCGGTGTGGTTCAAGGAAGCGATGTGGTTGATGTGGCAGTGCTTGGGGCTGAATTGCCCAAGGATGTGCTGAGCTTTGTACAAGGCGGCGCGGCGGCGCAACAAGCGCTGGCGCAGGCGCTGGGCCAGTCTGCCCATGTGGCGCGAACGCCCTTGGCGCAACTTCGGCTGCTGCCGCCCATCCCCCGCCCTGGGAAGATCATTTGCCTGGGCCTGAACTACATGGACCATGCCGCCGAGGGCGGGCACTCGCGGCCCGACTACCCGAGCATCTTCTTTCGCTGCGCCACCTCGTTGCTGGCGCATGAAGACACCATCGTGCGCCCGAAGTGTTCCGACAAGCTGGACTTCGAGGCCGAACTGGTCGCCGTGGTTGGCCGTACCGCCCGCCACGTGAGCAAGGCAGATGCCCACCAGTACATCGCTGGATACGCCTGCTTCAATGACGCCAGCATCCGCGACTACCAGCATCGCACCGCCCAGTGGTCTATAGGCAAGAACTTTGACAAGACTGGTGCCTTCGGGCCATGTTTTGTCACGGCCGATGAGCTGCCCCCGGGCGGCAGTGGCCTGGCGATTCAGTCCCGGCTCAATGGCGTCGTCATGCAAAGCGCCAACACGCGCGACATGTTGTTCCCCGTAGATGAGACCGTGGCGCTGTTGACCGAATGCCTCACGCTGGAACCGGGCGACCTGTTGGTGATGGGCACGCCTGGCGGGGTGGGGCACACGCGCAAGCCCCCCGTTTTTATGAAGAGTGGCGACGTGATCGAGATTGAAATCGAGTCGGTCGGCCTCTTGCGCAATCAGGTGGTGGATGAGTCCTGAGCGTTCGCTGAAGCGTTTGGCAAGAACACCGGGCCCGCTTCGGCTCGGTCTTGCAGTGCCTGCTCGCCTTCATGCGGCAAAGAGATGTGGTGGTCCAGCGCGGCTTGGATGTTGTTTTCCCAAACGCTGCGCGGCAGTTCGTAGAGCAATTCGACGCCGTAGCCGTTGGGGTCGCGGATGTACACACTTCGGCTCATGCCATGTTCAATCCGGCGCTCGAATTGGACGCCGATGGATTGAAGGTAAGCCAGTTGACGCAGCCAGGCATCGCGGCCCGCAAAGGCAATGCCAATGTGGTTGATTGCACTGATCAAGTGGCCGTCTTTGTCCGGGGCGGGCAGTTCTGGGTACTCCACCAGGGCGATGTCATGGTGGGTCAAGAGACCCTCGCGCTGGCCGCTGTAAAACGCCATGGCGCGTGGTGGGCCGTTCGGGCTGGTCTGCTGTGCCGTGCCCACCTGCGTCAAGCCGACGACGTCGGTCCAGAAACGATGTGACTCGCCCATGTTCCGAACGTTGATCACCAGGTGATTGATGCCGCTGGCTGCTGTGGGTCTGTCTTGCATTGGGCCCTCCGTGGGGTCGGATGTCAGAAGAAGATGGCCACGTTCTTGGCCAGCAACACCGACTGATCGAGGATGATTTTTCGGCGGGCAATCTGCAACCCCCCGCCGACGCGGCGCAGCACATCGCGCCGCGTGCCCACAAACAAGTCGGCCTCAGTTTCGGCGCGGTTTTTGTAGACGATGAAGTTAGAGGCAACGGCGAATTCACCCTCTGCCTTACCCGGCTCGACTTCAACATTGCTCACATTGTGGCGGGTGCGCGATGGCGGGTCCTCAGCCCACGCCATACCTGTTTCCAGGCACACGACGCGACGTGTCAGCGTGTCCAAGGTTTCGTCCATGATGACCATCGATTGGTCTTCGGGTACGGTCTCATCGCTGTAAGCAGCGTCGTCAAGAATCTTGAGCGATTTGCTGTAGCGTGGATAAACGTTCAAGCGCGTGGACATCCAGTAGCGCAGGTCCGGGGCGAGCAGTTCCAGCCACTCGCGAAAGCGCCTCTCGTCGAGCAGCCGCGCCTCAAGGTAGTAGAACTTCTCGACTTCGCGGTTCAGATCGTCAGCCACGGCGCGTTCCAACAAAGGCGGCTTCACGCGCCATGATTTCTGACCAACTCGCCCCGCTCATCAAATCCGACCAGCGGCGGTAAAACTGTCGGTGGTTGATTTCGCTGAGGCGGGAATCACTGGCCAATGCGCCCAGGTCCTCGCGAAAGCGCTCATGCCCAAGACCCATGCGGGTGTGCAGCGCCATGCGTTGAGAGACCGCACCGTGACAGGTTTTGGTGCACTGTTCCCAGTTGTCCATGTCGGCTTGCTCAAAAGTGCCCGCCACGCCGAAGCACTGCATGCCGGAGATGCGCAGGGCTTCTTTGACATGGGCGGGTGCGGCTTTGTCGGTGAAGGTCCAGTTCCACACCTCCACCTTGTCGGGGCCGCGCGGGTGCAGCACGCGGAAGGTGCGAGAGCCGCCGCGCACAAACGACAGGTTGGGAAAGAAGGTGCCAGCGATGGGCCGAATCGAGTCGCGCCAGCGTGGGCCAAGGCGTTCGTTGGCATGGGCACGAATCGAGTCTTCCCAGGCGACCACCTCGGGCATGGCGGTGCCATCGGCATCGTCAGGGCCTACACAGATGAGGCCGTGGCCATTGCCAGCGGCCACGTCGTGGCCGATCGACTTTTGGTTGGCCGTGGGCGCAGAGTCAAAGCCACCACGGATGGCTGCACCGTGTGACCACTGCACGTGGTAGCCATCACCCGCCAGATTTTCAGCCGGGAATTTCCAGTTGCAAGGCATGATCCACTTTTGCATGCCAGGCAGGAACTCGATACCGCCCTCGCAGCGGTCAACCACCGTGTCCAGATACCAGCAGGTGGTTTCACCCAGGTAGTCGCGTAAGGATGGTGCCGACGGGTCAAAGGTGGCGAATACCATGCCTTTGTAGCTGTCGAGTTGCGCTACCGGAACCAGCCCGAGCTGATCCATCTCGAGTTCATCAAAGTAGGCGTCGCGCAGGTTGGGTACCCCCACCAGTTTGCCGTCGTTGCGGAAAGTCCAGCCGTGGTAGGCGCAGGTGAAGCTGCGTGCATTGCCCGAGTCGGCGCGGCACAGCCGCGTGCCACGGTGGGTGCAGATGTTGAGAAAACAGCGCATCACGCCCTCGGTGTCGCGCAGCACCACCACCGGATCCTCGCCCATGTAGGTGGTGAAAAAGTCGCCCGGGTTGGGGATCATCGACTCGTGGCAAAGGAAGAGCCAGCAGCGGGCAAAGACCTGCTCCAGCTCTTGGCGGTAGATGTCGTGGTCAACGAAGATCTTGCGGTTGATCAGCCCTTGGTCGTGGTCAACCAGTCGATTGGGTGGCATTTGCATTGCTGTTTCCTCAGGCGTTTGATGACAGTACAGGCGAGGCGCAGCGGCGGCCCGCCTGGCTTGACATCACTTGGCGTCAAACGCCTTCACTTTGGTGACTTTGAACTGGTCCTTCGGTGCGGTGCACTTCTCGCAGTTCACGCCGGGTGAGGGCGGCTGCTGTTCCAGGGGCCAGGTGATTTTCTGGATCGTGGCGCCGGGGGTGGGCTTGCCTTCGAGCACCGCGGTCAGCGACAGCTCGGGCAGCAGGTCAGGCCGGTCCATGATGCTCACGAAGAAGGTGTCGGGCACCTTGTCCTTGGGGTAGGTGTTGCAGCCGTCTTTGGGGCGGTCGCCGGTGCAGATTTTCACGTCGTCGGCGGTCACCCAGGGCAGGGGGTAAGCCACTTGGCGGAACGGCATGGTGCGCTGCTTGGTCAGCACTTCCATCATCAGCTTGAAGCCGAAGGCGGCTTCAGCAGGCGTGCCACCCGAGGACACGCCGTTCAGACCCTTCTTGCGCATTTCCGGATCGGCCAGCGCGAGGCGAAAGCCATTGCCACCCTCGCCAATCACGATAGGCAGCTTGTCCTTGCCGACAGCTTGGAAGGCTTTGATGATGCCCAGTTCACCGGGCTGGGTGAACACCGCGTCGATGGTTGGGTGGGCGGCCAGTGCTTTGGCGGCTTCTGCCTGCGATTTCTCGTCGGCCGCATTGCCCCAGGTCCGGGCCACCACCTTCATCTCTGGATACTTTTTGATGGCGTCCAGAAAGCCGTCGAAGTGGCGCTTGTCGGCGCCGCCACCCGGGAACGCGTGGTTGGCCAGGATGGTGGCTTTGCCCTTGGTCAGGTTGGCCATGAGTTGGCCGCCGTTTTCACCAAAGCCGTTGGTGATGGCCTGCACCTGGTAGGCGCAACGCTCGCTCACGGTCAGGCCGAAGGTGAAGAACACCACGCCTTTGTCGCAGCCTTTCTTGATGGTGCGGTTCAGCGCGGTGAACGAGCCGGGGAGCGTGATGATGCCGTCAGCACCCGCTGCAATCATGCTCTCATAGGCAGCGATCTGCTTTTGCGGCTCCGGGCCAGAGATCACCTCGATCAGTTCGACCGTCTTGTCGTACGGTGGCGTGGCCGCCAGCGCCTTGATCGAGTTGCTGGCCGCAGTGATCCAGCCGCCACCGCTGACAAACATGCTCAGGTAGATTTTGTATTTCTTTTGCGGCTGGGCCTGCTGAGCCTGAGCCAACCCGCTTGCGGCCAGTGCCAGCGCGGTCAGGCTTGCCAGCCCAATCTGCTTGAGCGTGGAAGTACGAACGTGTTCCATCATGAGGTTTTCCTTTTAACAGTGGTTGCAGAACCGATAACGCCGAGGCACCGTTTGGATCCAAATGCGCGGAGCTTGCTCGCCCCCCATGCCCGAATGTTTTCTTGCAGGGTCAAGAGCGCAATCAAGATCACGCCGCCGTTGATCACCGCCCGCCAGCCAGCGCTCATGCCGATTGCGGTGATCATGATGGAGAAGGTGGTGAGCAGCAGTGCGCCGCCGACCACACCCAGGAAGCTGCCGCGCCCGCCCATGATCGACGTGCCGCCCACCACCACCGCAGCGATGACTGGGATCAGAATGTCCGTGCCGGTGTCCAGCGTGGCACCGCCTGAAAAGCCCACGTAGAGGATGCCTGCCGCACCCGCCGAGGCACCGCTGATGGCATAACAGAGCACGGTGACACGGGCCACGGGCAGGCCCGCAATGCGGGCTGCCTCGGCGCTGGTGCCTACGGCGTAAACCATGCGGCCGAAACCACTGTGGCGCTGCCACAGCAGCGCCAGCGCAGTGAAGCCTGCCATCAAATACACGACGGGTGGCAGTCCAAGCCATTCCCCGGTGAAGAGGAACGCCACTGCTGGCGCCGCCTCGCCGCGGGGCGAGCCGCCGGTGATGCCCAGCAAAGCACTTGCGACGATCATGCCCATGGCCAGCGTCATGATGAAAGGCGGCACGCGCAGCAACGCCACAAAGACACCATTGATCGCACCGATGGTGGCGCACAGCCCCAGCACCGCCGGAATGCCCCAGGTCAGTGCCGCCGGGTCGGCACCCACCCAACTGAACAAGGCCACGGCACCCAGTGTGACGATGGCCGGCACCGACAGATCCAATCCGCCGGTCAACATCACCGTTTGCTGCCCAAAGCCGACGAGCATCACGAAAGTCGACAACACCAGGGTCGACCGCACCTGATTCCAGGAACCCAGCGAAGGGCTGATCCAGCCCGATGCAAAGATCAGCAAGGCGGTCAGCGCCAACAAGGCCAGCGCCATCTTGTCTTCGTTGCTCAAGAAGCTTTTCATCGCGCCACCAGCCGTGTGGTGCGCACGTTGCGCGCAGCCCAGGCCCCGACCAGCACCGCCACGATCATCACCAGCCCTTGGGCGATGCCGGTGGCAAAAGACAGCACGCCCAGGGAGAACAGCAGTTTCAGCAGCAGCGTCATCGTGGCTGCGCCGATGAGAGCGCCAATCAAGCCGCCGCGCCCACCGTTGAATGAGGTGCCGCCAATGGCAATGGCCGCAAAAGCGGTGATCAGGTAAGAGGTGCCCGCGTTTGGATCGCCAGACGCGGTCAGCGCCGTCAGCGCGTAGCCCGCCAGGCCGTACATCCCCCCTGCAGCAATGTAGGCCAGCAGCCGCACGCACCGCACCGAGATGCCGGCCAGTTCGGCAGCCGATTCGTCAGCGCCCACGGCGTAAAGCGCCACGCCCCAGTCGGTGCGCTGCACCAGCAGCCACATGGCCCCGACCACGAGCGTGATCAGTCCAGCCACCGGCAGCCAGCCGCCGATGGTGCCGGTCATGCCGTCGGCGATGAAGTCCGGCACGCTGCCGCCGGGTATCTCAAGAATCAGCAGGGCGATGCCGGAGCAGGCAATCATGGTTCCCAGCGTCGCCGTGACCGACTGCAGCCTTCCGTAGGCGACCAGCAGGCCGTTGACCGCGCCGACCGTCATGCCTGCGGCCAGCACGATGGCCAGCGCGGCGAGCGGCGCCCAGGGTCCTTCGGTCGGGCCGGTGGCGATCAGCACATTCGCCAGTGACACGACGCCAGCCACGGACAGGTCGAACCCGCGCGTCAGCACCACGAGTGTGGCCCCGGCCGCGGCCAATGCCAAGGGCAGGGTGTTGTTCAGCAAATCAGTCATGGACGACAAGGTGAGCGCGCCTGGGTAGCGAGCGCCGTAGATCGCAAACAGCACCACAAAAACTGCGGCGGCGATCAGTGCGCCTTTGTCAGCGATTTGCGCAAATGGGCGCGCAGCCTTGGCTTGGGTCTCAAGCGCTGGACTTGCTGCTGAACTCGTCGTGACAGCCGCTGCCCGCTCGCTGCCGTGGCCCGAAGCCAGCGTCACCAAGCCGGCCTCGGTCAACTGAGGGCCCGAGAGCTCGCCGGCGATGGAGCCGCTGTAGACGACGAGGCAGCGATCGACGAGTCCGACCAGCTCTTCGAGCTCGGTGGAATACATGAGCACGCTGCCGCCCTCTTCGGCAAAGCGCCGGATGACGCCATAAATGACCTGCTTGGTGCCCACGTCCACGCCGCGTGTCGGGTCGAATAGCACCAGGGTTCGTGCACCGCTGAGCAGCACCCGGGCCAGCAGCGCTTTTTGTTGGTTGCCGCCTGACAGCGCCGACATCGGCATCTTCAGCAACCGCTCAGCGAGCTCGACACGTTGCGCCTGCGCGGCCACGCTCTGACCTTCGCGCACACGGTCGATCAGGCCGAAATGCTGCAGTCGCTCCAGAGCCGCGAGAGAAATATTGGGGGTGACCCCCAGGCCGAGGAACACGCCCTCGGTCTTGCGCTCTTCGGGCAGGAAGGCAATGCCGCAGCGCAGGGCCTCGGCGGGAGAGTTGAAGTCGACCGCCTTCCCATCGACTTCGACGGTGCCTGCGTTGCGCACCGCTGCGCCGCCCAGCAGGCGCAGGAGCTCACGTTGGCCTTGGCCCTCCAGGCCCGCCACGCCCACGATCTCGCCACGGCGCAGTGCCAGGTTGATGGGCGTGACACCTTGGCCGGCAAGGGCGCGCGCGCTCAGCGCCACTTCGCCTGCGGTGGCCGCCGTGGTTGCAGACCCCGCGGTGTGCTGCGCGCCCGGTGCAACACCCACCATCGCAGCAAAGACATCGGCATCTGAGATGCTGGCCAGCTCAACCGTCGAAATGCACTCGCCGTTGCGCAGAATCGTCGCCCGTCGACAGAGCCGCCGCACCTCGGCCATGCGGTGTGAGATGTAGAGGATGCCGGTGCCTGCGACGGCCATGCGTTCAATCTGGCCAAACAGCCACTCAGGCTCGGCCAGTGCTGCAGTGGGCTCGTCGAGGATCAAAAGGCGAGGGCGGTGCTTCAAGGCCCGCACGATTTCGATGCGCTGCTTCTGCGCCAGCGAGAGCTCTTCTACCAGGGCGTGAACCGGAATGTCCGCGGCGCCAAATTCTTCGAGTATCGCGGCAGCAGCACGCTGGTTGGCTTGGACCGGGCTACGCCCTGCCAAGCCCTTGACCAGCCGGGGCAGCATCAAGTTGTCGGCCACACTCAGATTCGGCAGCAGGCTTAGCTCTTGGAACGCGGTGGCTACGCCCGCAGTCCGCGCTTGCATCAGGCTCTGCGGCTCAAAAGGCGCGCCCTCGATCTCGATACGACCCTCGTCAGGTCGCACGATGCCACTGAGGATCTTGACCAGTGTCGACTTGCCCGCGCCGTTTTCGCCCAGCAGGGCCAGCACTTCGCCAGCCCGAACCTGCAGCGAGACCTGGTTCAGCGCGACGGTCGCGCCGTAGGACTTAACCAGCCCGGTGGCGTGCAAGACAACAATATGCTCCAAACCCAAAACCCTGTTTTTGCTTAGAATCTGGCAGTCTATCGATCGACCGATAGGTCGTCAATCACTGGTTTTCGGGCGAATATCAGCGGGTGGCTGTGGCTCCGTGAAAAAGTCCCGGATCTGATCGTGAGTGATGGCGTGACCAAGGCGTGAAGGCACAAGGTCGCATCTTGCAGTGCTGCGTACACGTCGAATAAGGGGTAGGAAAAGTGCCAAACACCATGAGCGGGGAACTGTTGGACGACGTCGCGACTGAGCGCGAGGGAGCCGCACGCATCCGGCGGGCGGCCATTGCGTTGTTTCGTGCGCGCGGATTTCATGGCACCTCGGTGCGCCAACTGGCGGAAGCTGCCGACATGGAAAGCGCGAGCCTGTATTACCACTACCCCTCCAAGCAGTCGCTGTTGGTGGACTTGTTCCACCACACCATGAACGCGCTCATCGAGGGAATCGAGCAGGCCATCGCGAGCCAGGTCGATGCGATTGCGCGGTTGCGCGCTGCGGTGCTGTTTCACGTTCACTTTCACATTTACCGCCAGGATGAGGCATTGATCAGTCACAGCGAGTTGCGTGCATTGATTGATCCGGATCGCGCGGCCATCATCGCCAAACGCGATCGTTATGAGAACGTGTTTCGCGCAGTGCTCGAGGCGGGCCGAGAGGAGGGTGTGTTCGAGTTCGAGGATGCTGCACTGACATCCACCGCCATGCTGATGATGTGCAGCGGCGTCTCGGACTGGTTCGGTGGGCGCGGGCGGCTCAGCGCCGAGGCTGTTGCAGCTGGCTATGCGGACATGGTGTTGAGAATGGTGCGGGTAGGTGCTCGCCCTGCGTTGTCGGTATGACGGCGTTGCCCAGCGCAACCACGGGTTCGCTGCTGCAACTGCGTGCGGTGCGCAAGCACTTCGGCGGAGTGCGGGCCAGCGATGGTGTCGATATGGACGTGCCGAGGGGTTCGATCGTGGGGCTCATTGGTCCCAACGGCTCGGGCAAAACCACCTTGTTCAACCTCGTCACCGGCAGTTTGACGCCGGACAGCGGCCAGATCCTTTTCGCTGGACGCGACATCACTGAGCTTGGGCCAGCACCTACAGCCCGATTAGGCCTGTTGCGTACCTTCCAGCAGGCCAGTGTGTACGCAGGCATGACCTGCCTGCAATGTCTTCTTACTAGCGGCAGGCGCACGGCAGAGCCGCTGAGTGCCCTGTGGCGGCGACCGGCTGCGGCAGATGAGCAGCGTGCTGCGGAGCTGCTTGCGCTGGTGGGCCTGACCAGCAAAGCAGGGCAACTGGCTGGCGAGTTGTCGTACGGCCAGCGTAAGTTGTTAGAGCTGGCCATGGCCTTGATGAACCAGCCGAAGCTGCTGTTGTTGGACGAACCGACGGCCGGTGTCAGTCCAGCGCTGATTCCTGAGCTGGTGCAGCACCTTCGCCACGCACACTCGGCCCTGGGCATCACACTGCTGATCATCGAGCACAACGTGCCGGTAGTCATGGATTTGGCACAGCACATCTATTGCATGGCGCACGGACGTGTGCTGGCCTCTGGCTCCCCTGCGCAGGTGCGTGCCGACGAGCGGGTACTGCAAGCCTACCTCGGCGCTGCTGCGGCATGATGCGGTCGGCAACCGATACCCAAGCGGCCAGTGCCGATGCAGCATCGGCATTTGCACAACCTTTGCTGCGGATTCATGATTTGCATGCCGGGTATGGTTCTACTGATGTGGTGCATGGCGTCGATCTGACGCTGGATGCCGGAAGCTCAATGTGCTTGGTCGGTCCAAACGGCGCGGGCAAGTCCACCGTGCTCAACGCCGTGTTTGGTCTGGCCAACGTACACCGCGGCCAAATTCGTGTCGGCTCGGCTGATTTGCGACAACTGTCCGCAGCGGCCCGGTTGCGTGACGTGGGTATCGCCTATGTGCTGCAGGAGGATGCGATCTTTGCGGACTTGTCTGTAGAGCAAAACCTGCGTCTGGGTGGCTACTTGATGCGGGATCGGCGGTGCATTCAGGATGCGGTGGATCGGGTGTTGCAGCAGTACCCGCCGCTGGCAGCGCGGAGCAAGCAGCGCGCAGGCGTGTTGTCCGGTGGGGAACGACGGACGCTGGAGATTGCCCGCGCACTGATGATGCGGCCACGCCTGCTGTTGATTGACGAACCTTCCATCGGTTTGGATCCGCATTCCGTGCGCCAAGTGTTCGATTTGCTGCACGTTCTGGTCGCAGCGGGCGACACGTCGGTGCTACTGGTCGAGCAAAATGTGCGCGAGGGTCTGGCGTTTGCCCATCAAGGGCTGGTGCTGGTGGGTGGACGGGTCGTCATGGTGGGCCCTGGCACGGAGTTGATGCGCGATCGCACGGTGGGTCAGATATTCCTCGGTCGCTGAGGCGCCGTGAAACGGTAGACCGGTGGCCACAGCGCTATTGATGCTGCTACGAAGTCGAACTATGGTAAGGTAAATTAACCCGCAGCTGTTCAGTGGCACTTCTATAAATCCAGTTCCAAGTCGCAGCTACCGCTGCAAGACCGCCAATTTTTGGCTTTCACGCAATCGCATCTCTTTTGACAGCGCTGTGAAGCGCTTTTCTCGCTCAAGTGGCCCCCTTGCGGGGTCTGTTTGCCCCACCCTCATGTCGGCTCCGCCATTGTGGGCGCGCCTATCCTGGCAAAGTCAAATGCTTTTTTGCGAATGAGCACCTCAATGCAGCCGAGGTTGTAGTCCAAATTCATCAGCACCACACCCACCTTGGCCCGCGCGACGCCAATGCTGCGCAAGAAGATGCCGCCCATGCTGTTCTCCATGTGTCTCCGGTCCAAACACATGCTCCACCCGCGTACGCACACGCGACTTGGCCTTGCTGCTGACCTCTTGCACCTGTGTCAGCGGCGAACCCCGGTAGGCTCGCTCGTGTATCTGGCTGATGTGCCCGCTGACTTGCAGGCGCTGCTCTCGCTCTTCTGAGCGGCAAGCACTGTCGGCCCACAGCTGCTTGCCAGCCGCGCCCTCATCACGCAACACCGCCTCCAGCACTTGGCTGTCATGCACACTGGCGTCGGTGCAAGCGTGCTTGGTAATGAGCCTGGTGTCTTTATCGATGCTGATGTGACTCTTGTAGCCGTGGTGGCTTTGCCCGCCTTTCTTGGTCCAGCGCGCATCGGTGTTTTTGTGGGCCAGCTTGTTGGGGTGCTCGGTATCTTGTCCCCACTGCAAGTGGCACAGCCCCTGATTTGACCAGTGCGTTGTCTTCTTGGTCATTGCGCTGGATGAGTACGGGTACGAAAGTGGCATCAATGATTTGGCCGCTTTGCAGTTCAACCCCCATCCCAGCAAGCGCTTGGCTCAGTCGATCAAACAATGCATCGGCCAGTTGGTGTTCTTTGAGGGCTTCCCGAAAGGCCCAGACGGTGCGTGCGTCGGGAACGTTGCCCGCCAACTCCACACCCAAAAACCGCATGAAGGACAGACGGTCTGTGACTTGCTATTGCAGGCGTTCGTCCGAGAGGTTGTGCAGGCACTGCAAGATGAGCATCTTGAACATGAGAATGCGGCAGGTGGGTTTGCGCCCGGCGCCGCTTTTGCGCTCTTTGTTGTCCAGCTGCTGCAAGATGGGGCGAAATGGCTCCCAGTCGATGATGGCGTTCAAGCGCTCCAGCGGGTCGCCCGCAAGACTGAGGCTGGCGTAGCGGTTCTCAAGATCGAAGAGGTTGTTTTGCATGGCGCGGCTGGTGTTTTTGGTTCAGCCTCTACAACGCTTGCGAGGCGCTTGTCGCAGACAGAACTTCAGGGGAATTTATAGAAGTTCCCTCAACTCACCCGGCCATAGGTGTCTTCAAACCGAACAATGTCGTCTTCGCCCAAATAGCTGCCCGATTGCACTTCAATGATTTCCAGCGGCACTTTGCCCGGGTTGGCCAGGCGGTGCACTTGGCCCACGGGGATGTAGGTGCTTTGGTTTTCGGTCAGCAGAAGTACCTGGTCGCCATTGGTCACTTCAGCGGTGCCGGTCACCACAATCCAGTGCTCCGCGCGGTGGTGGTGTTTTTGCAAACTCAAACTTGCACCGGGTTTGACCATGATGCGTTTGACTTGAAAGCGTGAGCCCGAGTCGATGCTGTCGTACCAACCCCAAGGCCGGTGTACTTGTCGATGCAGATTTTGTTCACTGCGGCCCGAGCTTTGCAGTTGCCCCACGATGTGTTTGATTTCTTGGCTGCGGCTGCGCGGGGCCACCATGACGGCATCGGGTGTCTCCACAATCACCACGTCGTTCAGGCCGATCGCCCCCACCAGGCGGCTGGTGGCGTGGATCAGGCTGTTTTGGCAGTCGTATAGGAGGGCGTCACCACTGCTGCCGTTGCCTTGTGCGTCTTTGTTGGCCACTTGCCAGACGGCGTCCCAGGCACCCAGGTCAGACCAGCCCGCATTCAAAGGCACCATGCGTAAATCAAACTCTGGTGCGCTGGGGCATTTCTCCATGACGGCATAGTCCACCGATTCGGACGGCACGGCGGCAAACTCTGCTTTGCCGGGGCGGACGAAACTGGTGTCCGAGGTGCGTGCATTCCACGCTGCTTGGGTGGCCGCCAAAATATCAGGCCGAAAACGTTCCAGGGCCTTGAGCCACACCGAGGCCTTCACCACGAACATGCCGCTGTTCCAGTAGTAGTGGCCTTCATCCACATAACGTTGCGCGGTCGCAGCATCAGGCTTTTCTACAAACGCTGCCACGTGCTGGAGACCAGGGGCGTCACCTTGGACGCGGATGTAGCCAAAACCGGTTTCAGGACGATCGGGGGTGATGCCCAAAATCACGATGGAACCTTGGGCGGCTTGCTGTGCAGCAGCGCGCACAGCAGCAGTGAATGCAGCCTCGTTGGTGACAGTTTGGTCAGCGGGCGTCACCACCAGCACCGGGTCGCCCAACGTGGCTTGCGCGTGCAAAGCGGCCAGCGTCATGGCCGGTGCGGTGTTGCGGCCCAGGGGCTCTAGCAGCAATTGCGCTTGGGTTTGTTGCAGCTCGCGCAGTTGGTCGAGGGCCAAAAAGCGGTGCTCTTCATTGCCAACGACGCAGGGACTCAGCACCTTCAGGTCATCGTTGGCGATTGAAGCCAAACGCTGGGCCGCTTGTTGAAACAAACTTTGGTTGCCTTGCAATATCAAGAATTGCTTGGGGTACTGGGCGCGCGACAGTGGCCACAACCGCGTACCGCTGCCACCAGCCATGATGACGGGAAGGACTTGTACTTTGTTCATGAGATCAACTCGCATCAATTAACTTGAATAACCATGGGGATTCATTGTTTGCCAGCGCCAGCCGTCTTGGCACATTTGGTTCAAGCTGCGTGTGGCGCGCCAGCCCAGCATTGTTGCGGCAAGGCTGGGGTCTGCGTAACAAGCGGCTACATCACCAGGGCGCCTGTCCACAAACTCCACCGGCACGCGGCGGCCGCTGGCCTGCTCAAATGCATTCACCACTTCCAGCACGCTGTAACCCTGGCCAGTGCCCAGGTTCACCGTGAGCGACTTTTTCTGCTCCAGTAAATAGCGCAGCGCCGCCACGTGACCGTCGCTCAAGTCCATCACATGGATGTAGTCGCGCACGCCGGTGCCGTCGGGGGTGTTGTAGTCGCGGCCAAATACACGCAAGGCTTCGCGCTGGCCCAAGGCCACTTGCGACACATAGGGCAGCAGGTTGTTCGGTGTGCCTTGCGGCGCTTCCCCTATCAGGCCGCTTTCGTGGGCACCAGCGGGGTTGAAGTAACGCAAGATACCCACGCGCCAGCGGCTGTCGGCAGCGGCCACATCGCGCAGTATGTTCTCGCCCATCAGTTTGGTGGCGCCGTAGGGGTTGGTGGTGGACAGCGGAGCGTCTTCGCGCAAAGGCAAGGTCTCGGGCGTGCCATACACCGTGGCGCTGGAGCTGAATACCAAGTTGCCGCATTGGTGTTGTTGCATTACCTGGCACAAACTCAGCAAACCGCCGATGTTGTTGGCGTAGTAAGCCAGCGCCTGCGCATGGCTTTCACCCACAGCCTTGTGGGCGGCGAAATGCACCACGGCATCAATGCGGTGCTGCGTAAAAACCTCGTTCAATGCGGGCGTTTGGCACACATCTGCTTGATGAAAAATCGGCGTTTGCCCACTGAGTTGTTCAATACGTTCCAACACCAAGGGCGAGCTGTTGCTGAAGTTGTCCACCCCCACCACCCGAAATCCCGCTTCCAGCAGAGCCAACCAGGTGAGCGAGGCGATGTAACCCGTGGCACCGGTGAGCAAAATGAGGGGAGAAGTGGAGGTGGTCAAGCTGAATGCGTCCGGCATATCCATACGACAGGGCTTGATGCCCCTGCAATGAAGCTGAATTGTGCTGCATCCAGCGTGACTTCACGTCCGACCACACGTCCGACCACACCGTGTGCCTGCCTACAATGCCCGCATGTTTGAATCATTGCAGTCCCTCGTCACCCCGGCGGTGATGCAACGCATCACTTTGTTGCTCAACCACGTGCTTTCATCCGAAGCCGTGGCCACCGCCAAACTCCAGCCCCACAGCGGTCGCCGCGTGCAACTGAATGTGGTGGATTGGCCCACTGTGCTTCCCGCATGGCCGACCCTGGTGTTTGCCATCACGCCCGCTGGCCTGCTGGAATGGCTGCCCGACGCCAACAGCAACACGCCTGGCGCGCAGCCTGATCTCACCATCAGTGTTCAAGCCAACAACCCCGCGCAAATGTTGTTGCAAGCACTTTCAGGTGAGCGCCCACGCATTGACGTGGCAGGCGACGCCGCTTTGGCGGGCGATATCAGTTGGCTGATGGACAACCTGCGCTGGGATGTGCAAGACGATATCGCCCGCTGGCTAGGCCAAGGCCCCGCGCATCAACTGGGTGTGTGGGCGAACAGCGCCAAGGAAGCCCTTGCCATCCTGTCCCAGCGCTGGCGTGGTAACAGTGGTGCTTCAAGCGACAAAACACCGCCCCCAACACCACACCAAACAACACCATGAGGCACATCACACGCCTGGTGGTGATTGTGGTGACCGTGCTGCGTTACGGTCTGGACGAGGTGGCGCTGTCTCACTTCAAACAGCGTTGGGTGCGCGCCTTGGTGCGCGTTATCACCATAGGCCGCCGGTTGGACGCGCCGCGTGGTGCGCGTTTGCGCATCGCACTGGAGCGGCTCGGGCCCATCTTCGTGAAATTTGGACAGGTCTTGTCCACCCGGCGCGACCTCGTTCCTGCCGACATTGCCGACGAGTTGGCCCAGTTGCAAGACAACGTGCCGCGTTTTCCCGCTGCTACAGCGCGCCAGCTCATCGAAAAAGCCTACGGTCGCACCATAGAGCAAGTGTTTGCCACCTTCGAGGCCGAACCCGTGGCCAGCGCCTCCATCGCCCAAGTGCATTTCGCCACCCTCAAAGATGGCCGCGAAGTGGCGGTGAAAGTGCTGCGCCCCGGCATGCTGGCGGTGATTGAAGACGATTTGTCTTTGATGCGCACCTTGGCCCATTGGGTAGAAAAACTCTTTGCCGATGGCAAACGGCTGAAGCCCAAAGAAGTCGTAGCCGAGTTCGACAAATACCTGCACGACGAACTCGACCTGGTGCGGGAAGCCGCCAACGCTGCGCAATTGCGCCGCAATATGGCGGGGCTGAACATCATCATGGTGCCCGAGATGCACTGGGAGTTGTGCACCCAAACCGTGATCGTGATGGAGCGCATGAAAGGCGTGCCCATCAGCCAAACTCAGCGCTTGAAAGAAGCGGGGGTGGACATTCCCAAATTGGCACGCGACGGCGTCACCATCTTTTTCACCCAGGTGTTCCGCGATGGTTTTTTTCACGCCGACATGCACCCGGGCAACATCCAAGTCAGCATAGACCCCGCTACTTTCGGTCGCTACATTGCGCTGGATTTCGGCATAGTCGGCACCCTCACCGAGTTCGACAAAGAGTACCTGGCGCAAAACTTCATCGCCTTTTTCCGCCGCGACTACAAACGGGTGGCCGAGTTGCATGTGGAGTCTGGCTGGGTGCCTGCCACTACAAGGGTGGACGAGTTAGAAGGTGCGATCCGCGCCGTGTGCGAGCCGCACTTTGACCGCCCGCTCAAAGACATCTCTCTTGGGCAAGTGCTGCTGCGCCTGTTTCAAACTTCGCGCCGCTTCAATGTGGAAATTCAGCCTCAACTCGTGCTGCTGCAAAAAACCCTGCTCAACGTCGAGGGCCTGGGCCGCCAGCTCGACCCCGAGCTTGATTTATGGAGCACCGCCAAGCCCTTCTTGGAAGACTGGATGAACAAACAAATCGGCTGGCGCGGCCTGGTCG
>JBJTHI010000195.1:0-2800 GCA_046094425.1 Burkholderiales bacterium
GGAGGCCATCACGAGCCGCCCGTTGCTGCTGGCTGCGGTGGGTAAGGCAGCCAGCCATGCCAACCAGACCACGCTGTACCTGACGCCGCTACACGGCCGGGCCGATGTGCTTAAGCGACTGATTGCCAACATTGGCGAGGCTTTGCGGCATGTCAAGGCCACTGCGGAGCAGTTCAAGGAGCTGGACTGCTGGGGTTGCTTGCTGCGCTACGTCAGCGACCGCATCGCGCCGATCATCGGGCCGCCCAACCCCCCGCCGAGACTGGTGGCTACGGGGTAACTGCCGGATTTAGGCTGAAGCGCAAGTTTTCGCTACTCGGCGTCCACCCTTACGCCAAAACACGTCGTCGCCTTAAAGAACCTCCGCAAAACCCCATTTGAAGATCGAGTTGCAAGAGTCGTTTCTATCGAACTGCGACCTCCAGCTCACTCCAACTCTGTCGTCCGAAATTCCTCGCCCGTTCGCGGCCCTCGGTCGCGGTTGCGGCGCTCCCAGCCGAAGAACTTCACCACTTCATCGCGGCGCGACAGGGTGTCGGTTTCTCCCAGCGCGAGCAGCTCTTGGGTGTAGGGGGCTTCAAATAACAAGTAACTGGCCAGGGCTGCACCACGGGCGGCGCGGCCTTCGCCTGAGACGCCCACACCACGCAACAAGCCACGCACAGCCGGTGGCAGGCAATGCAGGTGACGGGTGGCGATGTCGTCCAGGCGCTGGCTGGGGGCGATGACGAGCACCTCAATGGGCTTGAGGTTGCTGCGCGCGCGCACCTCGGGTGGCAACATGGAGAGGGTGTTATTGATGCGTTGCAGGCGTTCAACATCCACCGCGAGCGCGTCCAGAAAAATGCTCGAGAGTGCGTGACCGGCGATTTGGGCAATGTTGGGGTATTCGTCACTACCCGATCGCGCCTCTGGATTGACAGTGGGCTCGTGCATGCGCCCAGCGCCTATCACCAAAATTCGCTCCGCACCCAGATGAACTGCCGGTGAAATGGGAGCGGACTGGCGCATGGAACCGTCGCCGAAATACTCGTTGCGACCATGGATGGGCAAAGAGATGGCGGGAAATACAAAGGGAATCGCGGATGAGGCGAGTAGGTGATCCACCGTGATGGCGTCGGGCACGGCCAGGCGCTGGGAACGAGTCCACGGCTCAATAGGCTCCACCGCGTCGTAGAAGGTGACGTGTTGACCCGAGCCGTAACTCGATGCGGTCACGGCCAGTGCATGCAAGTGGCCCGCGCGCATCAAGTCGGGCAGCCTATGCACCGGCACCAGGGTGTTCAACAACTCACGCAGGGGGCTGTTGTCGAGCAAAGATTTAGGCCGCAATTTACGGAAACGCGCCAGCATCCAGCCTATGGACATCATGGTGAGCCAGCGTGCCCCGGTGCGCACCACGCCGAGTGAATCAGACAAATAAACCTGCTCGGCGCGGAAATTGCCCCATACGTCCACCAGTCCTTGCACCGACGCTTCAAATTGGTCGGCATTGCAGGCCAGTGAGGCGGCATTGATGCCGCCCGCCGAAGTGCCGGCAATCACGGGGAAGGGGTTGGCGCTGGATGCATGGCAGTCACGCCGAATGCGGTCTATGGCTTTGAGCACGCCCACTTGGTAAGCGGCCCGCGCACCACCGCCCGTGAGGATGAGGCCGGTGCGGGGTACGTTGGGAGATGTGATCGGGAGTGGGCCTTGCATGGCCTGATTATTCATGCTGCCGATGAAGAACGGCCCCGGTGTGTTCCCCTAGCGTTTCTCTAAGGTGATCCTTCATAAACCACCTGAGCCTGCCCGCCCGCCGCACAGGCGCGCCAATCGTCCAGGGCTTGGTCGCTGGGGAAAAAACGCGCGTCTTCGCCGAGATCGATTTCCGCCTTGACGTCGCCACGCTGCAGGGCCAAACGCACCGATAACCCTTGCGACAAAACGCCTTGTTCTGTGTTCACACGCCGCGCCGGATGCTCTTTCAGCAAACTCGTCAACGGGGGGGCGCTGCCATTGACGGCAATCTGCAGGTATTTACCAAAGCGACACCGCGCGGTGGGCAAGTCCCACAGGGCGGTGACGTTCAAGCGCACACCACCCGAGAAACGATCGGGCTGAACCTTGCCTTGCACGATGAGCAGTTCGTCGTCTTTGAGCAGCTCTTTGTTGGCATTGAGCAGGTCTTCGCTCACCACTGATTCAATGGGCTCGCTTTTGTCATCGAGCTTAAAAATGGCCACGCGGCCACGCTGGCCGTTGATGATGCGCAGGTCGCTGACGATGCCGGCCAGCAGTTGCGGCTCGCGGGTGTCGATCAAGTCAGCAATTTGGCGTCTCACAAAACGCCGCACCTCGTCTGCACTTTGGTCGAACATGTGGCCGGAGAAATAAAAACCCAAAGCGGCTTTCTCATGCGTCAAACGTTCTTTGATGCTCCAGGGCACGGCGGCGACGAGTTCGGGCTCTTGGGTGGAGGCGCCGTGGCCGTCACCGAAGTCAAAGAGCCCGCCTTGGTTGGCGTTGGCGGCTTGGGTATCGCCATAGTCGAAGGCCAAGCTGATGCTCGCCACCAGGGAAGCGCGGTTGGGCTCGATGGCATCAAACGCGCCCGCTTTGATGAGCGCCTCGACCGAACGTTTGTTGATGCGGCTGCGATCGACACGGGCACAAAAATCAAACAACGATTTGAAAGGACCGCCTTCCTCCCGAGCTCGCCACGCCGACCAAAAAGACTTCGTGTTAGAGGGCATTCCCCTGAACGACCGCGCGGCTTATCAGTTGATGAGCGAAGGCAAAACAGTCGCCGTATTCC
>JBJTHI010000196.1:0-4756 GCA_046094425.1 Burkholderiales bacterium
AAAGCGCCACGAGCCCCCAGAAGGGCTTCAAACATGCGCCAAAGAGCGCACAAAACGATGAAACATCACCCTCAAATCACTGAACCAGCAGCACAGCTCACACGCGCACTCGTTTCGCGGGGTTGTTCAGCGTTTCCCTATCTTCTTTTCCTTCTCAGCGATGCAAAGGCGAAGATTCTTTTCAATCTCACCCATGACCCAACCTCCTGAGTCGTCGTCTCTGCTGGCACCAAGGAGAAAAAAGGAGCCGTGATCTTTGCCGGATCGAATCAAATCAAGGCTCAAGTTTGGGGTGATTTTTAGAGTTGTCTCGGAACGAAGCGGGCGTGCCATGAACGCATGAAGTTCCGCCTCGATAAGCGGACGAAGTGTATTCCACTCCTCCAGGGGGCGGCGGAAGTCGAGACCGACATACCAGCATTCACCGTTTACCGATTTACCCAGCGTTGGCAGATGATTCCTGAATCGCTTCCAAAGTGGGATGGCAAGTTGCTCAAGACCTTGCCTTGAACCATCAGGGAACTCGTAGTTTTGATTGAGGCGTCGAACTTCGACCGCGATGTCGGTTCCAACGAGGAAATCCGGAGGCACGTTCCCGTCGGGTTCGTATGTGACAGCGCCAAGGTTCAGTGAGCGCAGGTATCTTTCAGCGAGTTGCTCAGAGACGTCCATTTGATGTCCCACACGAAAGCGACCGCGTGCCGTCGCCGGTCCGATCAAATGACATGTTTTCTCTCATGCTGGCACAACCACGGTTATTTCGTGACCCGTCGTACAGGTGTGTTCGGCCAAGGCCAGCGCAGGAATCACCCAAGCCTCTGCCTCCTCCGGCGACGCGGCGCGCCACGTGCCGTAAGCACCATGGCACGCTCTTTTGATCTCGAAGCCGGTGTGCCCGCGCCGTGCCTCGCGAATGCACTCGCCCCCGCCTACGTCAGGAACTGCGACTTCTCCTCCAATAGGAAGCGCTGCCAACAGTGCACGCAGTTGCCCCTGCGATGCCAAGCAAACGTATTGGATGTTCTGCCCGACACTGTGAGTGGATGTTGGTTCAATGCCAAGTGCGCGGAGATTCATGAGGCATGAGGATTGATCTGAGGTTTAGGCCGCAACCGAGCGCCATAGGCCAATGAATGTGTTGAGAAAAGTAGCGCCCCAGGCCAGCCAGCCGACGGCGAAACCAGGAACTTCGTAAACAGGGCGTAGGCCGCCAAGTCGTTGTTGTTTTAGCTGTGCAAGCCGTTGTAGGCCATCTTCTCGCGACGTCGCGGGGACCGCTAGAGCGCGTATTCGGCTCTCCGCCAGGGAAAACTCGGAATCGAAATCTCGGCCATACGGCCTGTATGACCGATACCTGATTCCAAACAGTACAAGCGTAAGTGCGAGTGCAATTAAACGCATCCAGTCTGGAGCTACGCTCCAGCACCCAAGCACCGCTAAAAAAAGCCAGACGCCCTCTTGGTTTAAGCCGAGCTGGTGAGCATCGATGCTGGCTTGTATGGCAAGGAGTTCTTGGTCGACTGTGCGGTTTAAGCCAATTGGGCGTTCTGACGCGGGGAGTGGTAAGCGGTCGCGCATTTGTGGCCTAACTAAGCTGTAGAGAAATCCCTCCTGACACCGACTGGTAAAGGGGTTGAGCAACAGAAGAAATGGTGATGTTCATTCGTCAACTTGGGTTGTGGTGTGGAAGGAGTTTGGTGCATTTTGACGCCAAACGTTGCTCCAAACACCCCAGCACTTGCCCTGTGGGGATTGGCCGTTCTGCGTTCCACCAGCACTGCGGCAATGTACGCACCCCCATCGAAGCGACTGTTCAGAACTCAACACCCGACACCAGAGCGACCGCGCCCGGCGGCACCGAGCAGCCCGTTAAGTGCTTGATTGAAAACAAAAAAAGAAGAGGTCCATCAGAAGCCCCCGCATGGCACGTTATCTGCAATGAGTCACAGATCGTTTCTGTCGGTTCACAGCACCATGTGGGTTTATCTGTTCAAACGTTTGCTCGCGATGATCCCGACCTTGCTCGGGGTGTTGACCTTGACCTTTCTGGCGACGCAATTCGTGCCCGGTGGGCCGGTGGACCAAGCGCTGGCGCAGATCGACGGGGAGAGCGCGCGCACCGGCGGCGAAACCGGCAGCGGCAGCGCCTGGAATTACAGCGGCCGTGCGGGCATTGACGCCAATCAGGTCAAACAATTGACCGAGCTCTACGGCTTTGACAAACCCGCGCTGGAGCGTTACTGGTTGATGCTGAAGAACCTGGCCCAGTTCGACCTGGGTGAGAGTTACTTCCGCAATGAAAGCGTGTGGACGCTGATCAAGGACAAGCTGGGTGTTTCTGTCTCGTTGGGTGTGTGGACTTTTGTGGTCACCTACCTCATCTCTGTGCCCTTGGGTGTGGCCAAGGCGGTGAGGGCGGGGAGCCGGTTTGATTTGGTCACCAGCCTCATCATCCTCACGGGTTGGGCGGTGCCAGGTTTCATTTTTGGTGTGCTCTTGATTTTGCTGTTTGGTGGCGGTTCGTTCTGGGACTTGTTTCCACTGCGCGGGCTCACCTCATCCAACTGGGACGAACTGAGTCCTTGGGGCAAAGTCACCGACTACCTCTGGCACATCACCTTGCCGGTGACGGCGGCGGCCATAGGCAGCTTCGCCATCAAAACCTTGCTCACCAAAAACACGTTTCTGGATGAGATCAGCAAGCAGTATGTATTAACCGCCCGGGCCAAGGGCCTGAGTGAAAAGCAGGTGCTGTGGAAGCACGTGTTCCGCAATGCCTTGTTGCCCTTGGTCACCGGCTTTCCGGGCACCTTCATCGCGGCGTTTTTCAGCGGCAGCCTGTTGATTGAAACCTTGTTCTCCATTGACGGCATAGGCCTTCTGTCCTTCGAGGCCATCAACAGCCGCGACTACCCCATCGTGATTGGCACGCTCTACCTCTTCACCTTGATTGGCCTGCTGATCAAGCTGTTCGGTGACGTGGCCTATGTGCTGGTGGACCCCCGCATCAAATTCGACGCCAAGGAGGCTTGACCATGTCCGCTTTGAATGCAACCCCAGCACCTGAAGAACTGGACGAGGCGGCCACGGTTCCCGACACCATCTCGCCAGGGCGGCGCATCTGGTTGCGCTTCAAACGCAACCGGCTGGGCTTTTGGAGCCTGGTGATATTTCTGAGCCTCTATGCCGTGAGTCTGGCGGGCGAGTTGGTTTCCAATGACAGGCCCTTGGTCGTTCGCTACGAAGGCCAGTGGTATTTCCCTGTGCTGAAAGACTACCCTGAGGCCGTGTTCGGTGGCGACCTGCCGATCAAGGCGGACTACAGCGACCCGTTCATCAAGGAGCAAATCACCAAGGGCAAAAACTGGGCCGTGTACCCGCTCAACCCTTACTACTACGACACGCTGAATTACTTTTCCGATACGGCGCATTACCCCGGCCCGCCGTCCAAGGAAAACTGGCTGGGCACCGACATTGCGGGTTACGACATTGCGGCGCGTTTGTTGTATGGCTTTCGGGTGTCGGTGACCTTTGCGCTGGCGCTCACGGCCGCAGGCATTGTGCTGGGGCTGCTCATCGGTGCGGTGCAGGGTTACTTCGCAGGCAAGGTGGACTTGGTGGGGCAGCGTTTGATTGAGGTGTGGCACTCCATGCCCGAGCTTTATCTGCTGATCATTTTTGCGTCGGTGTTTGAGCACAGCTTCATCTTGCTGTTCGTGCTGCTGTCCTTGTTCGCCTGGATATCCACCTCGGACTATGTGCGTGCCGAGGTGCTGCGCAACCGCCAGCTCGACTACATCAAGGCGGCGCAGGCCATGGGCCTGTCGCATTGGCAAATCATCAAACGCCACATCCTGCCCAACAGCCTCACCCCGGTGATCACCTTCTTGCCTTTTCGCATGAGCGCGGGAATCACGGCCTTGGCGGCGCTGGACTTTCTCGGCCTGGGCGTGACCGCCCCCGCGCCCAGCCTGGGCCACTTGCTGAACCAGGGCAAGGCCAACTTGGATGCCTGGTGGATCTCGCTGGCCACCTTCACCATGTTCCTCGTCACCTTGCTGCTGTTGACCTTCACCGGCGACGCCTTGCGCGCCGCCATGGACCCGCGTGTGTCGCATGAGGATGAGAAAGCGCCGCAGCCTCAGCTGGAACCGCAGGCATCAACTCAAGAACAAACGCAGGCGGCTGTCGCATCGGTGCAGCCGGTGGCCACACCACCCCAAGTGCTGGTGGGCGCTGCGGTGCGCGGTGCGGCCGCCAATGTCATAACCCCCAACTTGTCGGCCTTGCGCCAACGTGAGGCCACACCATGAGTGTTTCCCTGCCTGCTGCTTCGAACCGGCCTTTGCTGGAACTGAAAAATCTCTCCATCCACTTTGGCGCCAAGACCGCGGTTCACAGCTTAGACCTGGCCATCGCGCGTGGCGAGCGTGTGGCGCTGGTGGGGGAGTCGGGCTCGGGCAAAACCGTGACGGCCTTGTCCATCCTGCGTTTGTTGTCGCAGGCCCGCGTGGCCGGTGAAATCCATTTCAATGGGCAAGACCTGAACCAGCTCAGCGATGAAGACCTTCGTAAGGTGCGCGGCGGCGACATCTCCATGATTTTTCAAGAGCCGACCTGATTAGCGACAAACCTCAGCTGCACGAATGAACCTGGCGTTGCGAGGGGTAGTGAGGCAAGCGGCCCGCAAGAGGCGGGGCAAGATGGAGCTGAGATTGAAGCGGCGATTGAACCTGTACTGTGCTTCGGCGAGGTA
>JBJTHI010000197.1:0-15671 GCA_046094425.1 Burkholderiales bacterium
GGGAGCACGGTGGATGGCGGCATCGTCATGATTCTAGGGACGCCTGGTGAGGGTCTGACCCAAACCAGACACAAGCTCGCCTGCAAGCCTTCGCAGGCATCAAGTTTGCCGACTGGGGGCCGAAAAACAGGCGTTACCCTGGTTGCTCGCGTGACAAAACGCGGGATCGCTCCTGAGTTTCCTCGTCTCCAAGGGCCGCGAAGGGGCCCTTCCAGCTTCCTTGGGGGCCTGGCGCAAAGCGACAGGTCTGGGGGCGCTTATATCCATCAGTCAGCGGGAAAACCCGCCTTTTTCAAGCGACCAAAGCACACCGCACCCTTCTAGTCTGTTCCTCCATGATGCCCTCCCTCGCCCGAACCATGATCTGTCTGGCCCTTGTCATGGCCGGACTGGGGCTGTTTGTGCTTGAACAAGCGGGCTGGGGCCTGGGGCTGGCGGCTGCAGGCGCTTGGATATTGGGCCGTAAGCGGGAGGGGGACTCCAGCGACAGCACCTCTGCGGGCATCAGTACCTTGGCAGAACCATCGGTTGGCGTCTTGCCCGACACCGATCTCATGGAAGTGGCTTGGCGTTGCACCCTGGAAATTCAGCAGTCACCCACACTGGATTCCGCGCTGTTGGCAGTGCGCCAGGTGTTGGAACAAGAACTGGGTGCCATGGGCGTGAGAATTTTGCGGGTGGAGCCCAACCCGGGCGAGACTGCCTGGGTGCGTGTGGTGGAGCCCGCGTTCGCTGAAATTGAAGGCTATCGTGCGGTGGCTGTGTCCCTGCCCGTGAACCGTTACCCCCTGGGGGTGGCGATCACCCAGCAGCAACTGGCCGGCAATGAGACTGCTGGTTATGCCGCACCGGTGTGCTGTTCGGGACAAACCGTGGCCGTGCTGGAGTTGGCGAAAACGACGTTGCGGTGTTCGCCTTTGTCGCTCCAAGCGCTGCTCAATATGCTCAGCTTGCAGTTGGCGCAATGCCATGCAAGGGGTTTGGTGGGATTGGTTGCAGTCGCCCCAGGTCAAGGCACTGCTTTGGTGCCGTCCGCATCTGTGACGGGCGATGTGGCGCAACAGTTCAATGGCCTGATTCAAGCCTTGCCCGAGGCCGTTTTTTTGCTTGACGCCAAAACGCTACATTTGCTGGCGCTGAACCCAGCGGCAGAACAACAGTTTTCCTTGTCGCGTGCCCAGGTGGTGGGCAAGGCTTTGGAAGAGGCGTTTCACCCGGCCCTGGCAAGCGCCGCCTCGCCTGTACTGCGCGAGGCCTTACGCCGCAGCGAAAGCGGTCAAGCCATGGACGCACCCAACGCGGCTTGGACGCAACAGATCGTCTGGTCGCCCCATGCAGACAGCCTTCAACGCGCACGCACGCTGCAAGTGGCCAATGTGGTCATTCAAGGTGCCGATGGTCAAGCCCGCTGGCTGATGGTGTTGGTGCGAGACGTCACGCAGGAGAGCCGCGCCCAGGCCGATTTGTTGGAAGCTCAAGCCGTGCTGCACCAGTTTGCGGAAACGGTGGAAGAGAGCCTGTTTGTCACCAACCCCGAGCGCACCGTGTTCCACTTTTTAGCGGGAAGTTTGTTCGATGTGTGGGGCGTGACTCGAGGGCGCTTGGCTGCCGAGCCGGGATGCCTGTTGAATCAGGTGGTCGAAGAAGACAGACCGATCATCGTGCAACGCATGGCCTCGGAGCGGGCTGGCAAGCCGGGTGACTATTCTTTCCGTATCCACCACCCGACCAAAGGGCGGCGATGGTTGCGCTCGCGCACGCGCAGTGTGATCTCGCCCGAGGGCGAGTTGCGCGTCTATGGCACGGTCACCGATGTCACCTTGGACAAACAGCGTGAAACCGAGCTGCGGGCAGCGCGTGATGCGGCTGAAAGTGCGAGCATGGCCAAGAGCCAGTTTTTGGCCAATATGAGCCATGAAATTCGCACCCCCATGAATGGCATTTTGGGCATGACCGAGCTGTTGCTGGGCACCGCCTTGCAAGACAAACAGCGGCGTTTTGCGCAGGCGGTGTACCGCTCGGGTGAGTCGCTGCTGGAGATCATCAACGACATTCTCGACTTCTCCAAAATAGAAGCGGGCAAGATGGAGCTGGCTCTGGCCGATTTCTCCTTGCGCGGCGTGGTGGAAGATACCTTGGAGTTGCTTGCCCCGCGAGCCCATGAAAAGGGCTTGGACTTGAGTTTCCGTGAAGAGGAAGGCATGGTGTCCAGCGCCCATGGTGACGCATTGCGTTTGCGCCAGGTGCTGACCAATTTGGTGGCCAATGCCATCAAGTTCACCCAAAGCGGCGAGGTGGTGGTGGATTTGCGCCGCCTGCCACAGCCATTGGCTAACGGTGCGTCCGACGATTTGTGGGTGGAGTTCATCATCCGCGACACCGGCATTGGCATTGAAGCCGACAAAATTCCCCAACTGTTCAGCGCATTCACGCAGGTGTCGTCTGACATGTCACGGCGCTACGGCGGCACAGGGCTGGGGCTGGCCATCTCCAAACAACTGGTGGAATTGATGGGCGGCCAACTGCGCGTCAAGAGCGCACCTGGACAGGGCTCAGAGTTCTCTTTCGCGATTCGTTTGCGTGAGGCCAGCAACCCGCTGTTCAACATGCCCATGGACGAGTCACAACTGCCGCCGCTGCGGGTCTTGGTGGTGGACGACCATGCCACCAACCGCACCGTGCTCAAAAACATGCTGGGCGCCTGGGGCATGACCGTGACTTTGGCGCAAGACGGTCAAGAGGCCCTGGACATCCTGAACAAAATTGACGACTCAGAGCCTGGCTTTGACCTGGCCTTGGTGGACATGCACATGCCGCGTATGAACGGCATGGCGCTGGCCCAGGCCGTGGCACAAAGTGGTCGGCATAACCAGATGCGGATGCTGTTGTTGTCCTCGGTGTCCTCGCCCGACGACGCCAGTGCTGCCTCAGCGGCAGGTTTTCATCGGTTTTTGCCCAAACCTGTACGCAAAGCAGAACTGAGGCAGACTATTGTCAGTTTGTGGGCCGAAAAGCGGGAGGCCGACGTGGGGCCGCAAACCGGTGCTTTGCTCAGTGGCACGGTGCTGGTCGTGGAGGACAACCCGGTCAACCAGGAAGTGATTGGCCAAATGTTACGAAGCCTGGGCCTGAAAGTTCATATGGCATCCGGTGCCATGCATGGTTTACGCTCGCTGTGTGAGGCACACTTCGACCTGGTGCTCATGGACATCATGATGCCGGGCATGGACGGAGTGGAGGCGGTCAGTTGGTTCCGGCGTGGCGCGGGCGCGCGTTTTCAATTCAAAACGCCCACTGACACACCGGTGATTGCCGTGACCGCCAATGCCTTGGAAGGTGATGAAGAGCGATTTTTAAGCCTTGGATTTAACGACTATTTGTCCAAACCTTTTCGCCAGAATCAGTTGCTCACCATGTTGACCAAGTATTTGCGCCCCAACTTCGCCATGGCGGCCGGGCCTAGCCTGGATTCTGCGGCAACCGCACAGCCGGCAAGTCCCGTCGTCGCAAACAGCGCATCGACCAGTTCATCGGTGCTGGATGACAACGCATTGGATCGGTTGCGGGAGTTGGATCCCACGGGGCAGAACAAACTCATGCAACGTGTCATCACCGCATTTGAAACCTCGGTGGCCCGCATGGTGCCGCAAGTTCAACAAGCCAGCCAGAACAATGACCGAGACGGCATGCGGCATGTGGCCCACACGCTGAAGTCGTCCTCGGCCAGCATCGGTGCTCTGCGTTTATCCAAAATGTGTGCCGAGCTGGAAACCATCATCCGTACCCAACGCGAAGACGACACCGCTCCCCACGTGGTGTCGATTTGTGCTGAGGTGGAAGTGGTGCTGCAAGCCTTGCGCGCCTTGGGTGCCAAGGGCGCGGCGGCCCCCTCTTCATCGCCAATAAGCGCTGGAACCGTGGCCTGATACGCTGATTCGCCATGACCGACGACCTCTCGCCCAACCAACCCAAGGTACTCTTGGTCGATGACGACGAAGTCAACTTGCTGTTGACCTCGATGGCACTGCGCGAGCGGGGTTTTTCCGTGCTTGAGGTCAGCAGTGGCGAACAAGCCATTCAAACCCTGGCAACCTGGTTGCCCGACGTGGTGGTGCTGGACGCATTGATGCCTGGCATGGACGGTTTTGCCACCTGCCGGGAAATGCGCGACTTGCCCGGCTTTGAATCCCTGCCGGTGCTAATGCTCACAGGCCTGGACGACGACGCCTCCATCAACCGTGCATACGAAGCCGGCGCAACCGACTTTTTTGTCAAGTCCAACCAATGGAGTTTGCTGGGCGGACGTTTGCAGTATTTGTTGCGATCCTCGCGCACGCGGCTGGAGTTAGAACGCAGCAAATCCAAACTGGCACGAGCCCAAGACTTGGCGCGCATGGGCAGTTTTGACTGGCAACGCCAGCAAGCACGACTGGTGTTTTCCATAGAAGGGTTGAGGGTGTTCGGTTTGTCGCCTAACGACAGCCTGCCCTTCAGGCGTTTGCTGCGCATGATGCCCCAGGACAACCGATCCGCCTTCACGAGTTTGCTGCGCGGCGTTCTGCGCCACAGCACCGTGCTCGACACCGACATCACGGTCAACCTCATCGACGGTCGCCCCCGTGTCTTACACGCCGAGGCCGAGCCCGAATTCAACGAACACGGCAATTTGATGGGTTACACCGGCATCGTGCAAGATGTGACAGACCGTCGTGTCGCCGAAGACAAAATTCGCCACCTCGCCAATTTCGACGTGCTCACCGGTCTGCCCAATCGCCGCCAACTGATTTGGCGTGCGGAACGGGCGTTAGAGCACGCCCGCAAACTCGGACACCAAGTGGGGGTGTTGTTGATTGACCTAGATCGGTTCAAAGTCATCAACGACACCTTGGGCCACAGCTCGGGCGATGAGTTGCTCATGGAGGTGTCGCGTCGACTGCGCTCCTGCGTTCGGCATTCGGATCAAGTGGTGGAAAGCACCATCGAGAGCATGGGTTCGCGCTCGCACCGCTCCCTGGAAGCGGTGGGTCGTTATGGTGGTGACGAGTTCGTCGCTTTGTTGCCCGAGGTGATTGACGAGCGCGATGCCGAGCGCGTGGCCACGCGCATTCTGGACTTGATGCGCGAGCCTATTTTCGTGGGCGGGCAAGAGTGTTTTGTCACGGCCAGCGTGGGGATTGCGCTCTTTCCCAGAGACGGTGCGTCGGTGGCCGACTTGATGCGCAACTCCGACGTGGCCATGTACGCCGTCAAAGCACAAGGCCGCAATGCCGCCTCGCTCTACCGACCCGCGCTGGCCGGCAAGGGACGTGAAAAGCTAGAGCTGGAAAGCGCCTTGCACAAAGCCATTGAGCGCGACGAGTTGGTGTTGCACTACCAACCCAAGGTGGATATTCGTGGTGGCCGCATGATCGGCGCCGAAGCCCTGATGCGTTGGCAGCGCGGCCCCACCCTGGTGCCTCCCGGCGACTTCATTCCCTTGGCCGAAGAAACCGGTTTGATCGTGCCCATGAGCGAGTGGGCCATACGCGAGGCCGCCCGCCAGGTGCGTCTGTGGCAAGACCACTTTGGCTTCGCAGGCTCCATCGCCGTCAACTTGCCAAACCGTTTGTTTGAACGCACCGACTTGGTGGAGCACATCACCACGGCCTGTACGCAGCAAGGTGTGGCACCGCGTTGCATTGAACTGGAAATCACGGAAACCGGTTTGATGAAAGACCTGCAAAACGTCATTCCCTCACTGCACCGCTTGAACCAATTGGGTGTGGAAATTTCCATTGACGACTTTGGCACCGGTTACTCCTCGCTGGCTTACCTCACCACCTTGCCCATCAGCGAAGTGAAGATTGACCGCAGTTTCATTCGTGATTTGGGCGGCACGCCACAAAGCCTGGCCGTGGTCACGGCGGTGATTGCCTTGGCGCGTTCTTTGGGGCTGCGTGTGGTGGCCGAAGGCGTTGAAACACTCAAACAAATGGAAGCCCTGAACCGTTTGGGCTGTACCTTGGTGCAAGGATTTCTGGTCAGCAAACCCCAGCCTGCTACCGACATCGAGCGCTGGCTGGAAACCACCGTTCGCACCCGCAACGCACCGTGGATCTTGGCGGCCAACGAATTTCTGAATGACCCCTCTATCGCACCGGTTGACGAACCGACCGCGCGCTTGGTGGCCAGTATGGCCGCAGCCCGTTGATGTTTTTTAATGGCCCTCGACCACCACCCTTCACCATGAGCAACGCGCTATGAGCACTGCGGCCAAGGCACCCAACCCCGCTGACCGATCCAAAGCAGCGACAGCGTCCTCCCAAGCCGCTGCTGCCGCCAGCAACGCACCGGCCCAAATTGCCAAAGCCGCACTGCGGCGTTTGTTGCTCGACAAATTGGAGCCCACGCCCAGCAACTACGAACGCGCTTACTTGCAAGAGTCGGGCGGCGCGGTGACCGCAGGGGCACTGCCAGATAAAGCGCAGCGTTTGGTTGAGAAGTTGGCGGGCCGTGCGCTCGACGCGCGAGCGGGTGCCGACCTGGCCAAAGCCATGAGCGAAGGCCGCTGGGACGTGGCGGAACGTTTGTTCTCAGCGCCCGACGAAAGTGGTGCCCAACTGGCTGACATGATTGATCGCGTGGTCAAAGGCGTGGGGCGCGGTGGCCGTCAATGGACTACCGCACGCAAGAAAGAAAGTTTGCAGCGTGTGCTCGGTGGCAGTCGCAGCGATGCGGGCAAACTGCAACAGCGCCTGAACCAACTGCTCACCAGCTGGGACACCGACACCCTGGACGAAGCGGTTGACACCGATGTGTCGCCCTTGGACGAAGCCCCCGCCTCCAAGCCAGCGAGCGCACCCGAGATCAGTTTGCCCTTGGTCAAACTCACGCCATCGCCAGAAGATGAGCCGCTCGTGAGTGCCGCTGGTGCTCGCACCCCAGAGGCACAGAACAACCAGTCCTGGAGTCCGGTCGTGGGGGATTTGGGAGGCACCGTTCAGCAGGCCCTGCCGGCAGCCGATGCTGCTGCGCATGAATTGGCGCAAGTGATTGGGCGTGCCGTGCAACGCATTCAAACTGAAGGTGCCACACCCCCTTTGGCCCAAGAATTCGCCACTTTGTGCGCCCAAGCCGACCGTTTGATTCAGCACCGCCACCACCTGGTAGACCAACTCGGCAGCCTTTGCCAAGAACTCACCGCCAGCCTCACCGACTTGGCGGAAAACGACAGCTGGGCCCAGGGCCAATGCGAAGCCATGCGCATCACCTTGGCCGATGGCCTGACGTCGCGCGGCGTGAAGTCAGTGAACGAATTGCTGCGCACCACACGCGAGAAGCAACAGCAACTGCGCCAGGAACGTGAGCGTGCCCGCGACTCCTTAAAAACACTCATCAACCGCATGCTCAGTGAGCTCGGCGAATTGGGCTCCCACACCGACCGTTTTCAGGACAGCGTGGGGCGTTATGCCGATGTGATCGAAAAAGCCGACTCCCTGGAGAGCTTGGCTGGCGTGGTGCGCGAGATTGTGGAGGAAAGCCGCACCGTGCAGGCCCTGGTGTCACAAACCCAGTCGCGCTTGAACGAGGAACACAGCAAAGCCGCAGAACTGAACCAGAAAGTGCATGAGCTCGAGAGCGAATTGGTGCGCTTGGCGCAAGAAGTGTCTACCGACCAACTCACCCAAGTGGCCAACCGCCGGGGTCTGATTCAAGCCTTTGACGCCGAGTGTTTGCGCATGGAGCGTGCGGCTGCCGGTGGTGCGGCGCCGCCCCCCTTGGCCGTGGGCTTGCTGGACATCGACAACTTCAAAAAACTCAATGACGAATTGGGACACTCGGCAGGCGATGTGGCGCTGAAATCCTTGGCTGGCGTGGTGAGCAAAACCTTGCGCCCGAACGACATGGTGGCGCGCTACGGTGGTGAAGAGTTTGTGGTGTTGCTGCCCGACACAGTGGTGGACGAAGGCCAACAAATCCTCACCCGTTTGCAGCGCTCGCTCTCGGGCGGGCTCTTCATGCACGAGGAGAAAAAAGTGTTTGTGACCTTCTCTGCCGGTGTCACCCGCTACCGCCCAGGTGAGCGCATTGAAGACGCCTTGGAACGCGCTGACCAGGCTCTCTATGAAGCCAAGCGCACCGGAAAAAACCGAACTTGTATTGGGTAAACGGTTTATCGTGTCACGCAAATCCCGTCGGTTCGCCAAATCCAGGCAATCTCTGCCGCCTGTCACGCAGCAGCTTCAGTTTCAACCCCAACGTTCGTCAGTGAGTCGGCGTGCCTGGGCAGGACTGCTACTGGGCGCGGTGTTGGCCGGGGCGCTTTACTATTGGTTAGATGCCCGTAGCGGGGGGGGGCAAATCCAGCCCTGGTGGGTGTGGGCGCTGCCATTGATGGTGTTTTTGGTCGCTGCATTTCCCGTGTGGCAATCCCAGCGGTTCTCGCGTCAACGCCATGCCGATTTGCTGGCCATGGACTGGCCCCAATTTCAGTCGCTGCTGTGCCAACTGCTGGAACAGCAGGGTTACAGCGTGAGTGGATCTGGCAATCGCCCAGGCATGGTGGATCTGGTGCTGCGCAAAGACCGTGACACGGTGCTGGTGCATGCCAAATCTTGGCGCTCCAGCAAGTTAGGGATGGAAGAGGTGCGCGAGCTCTACGCCGCCATGGTGATGCGTGCTGCACCCGCGGGCATGGTGGTGTGTTGCGGCCGTTTTGGCCGCACGGCTATGGCGTTTGCGCGCGAAACACAAATCATGCTGGTCGACGGCGCACTGCTGCAAAGTTGGATGCAAAAGCACGTGCACCACAGTACCCGGCCAGCGCCCGAAGAACCCGAACCCACTCGGCCCGAACCTCCGCCCGCCGCTGCCATGGACACCAATATGTTGTCCGAATTTGCGGCGGCATCCACCATGGGCCCGCCCATCGTTCCGTCCTGTCCCTTGTGCGAAGCTCCCATGCGCGAGCGAACCGCCCGCAAAGGCCGCCACGCAGGCCGTAAGTTCTGGGGCTGCACCAAGGCGCCTAAGTGCAAAGGGGTGAGGAAGTGGGAGCAGGGGTTTTGAAGTGAGTTGACCTGCCGCTCGTGGCGGAAGCGGTGAGATTCGAACTCACGGACGGGTTTCCCCGTCGCCGGTTTTCAAGACCGGTGCCTTAAACCGCTCGGCCACGCTTCCAAAGAAGAGGCGCATTGTATTCGGTCGCCGCTTGCTGTGGCGGCTTCAGCCGGGTTGCTGCGCTTGTGGGCAGTTCACTTGGATCACTTCGCGGCGTCCGCCATCGATACGAACGGCGGTGAGGTGGCCGCCCCACACGCAGCCTGTGTCCAGTGCCAGCAAGTTGGGGCGGTTGACCAAACCCAAGGTTGACCAGTGACCAAAGGCAATGGGTTGACCAAGGCTGGCGCGATCGGGTGCGTCGTACCAGGCGGTGCAACCAGCGGGCGCTTGGCCCGCGCCTTCCTTGCTTGTTAAATCGAGCGTGCCGTCGGCTTGGACAAACCGCATGCGGGTGAGGGCGTTGATGGTGAAACGCAAGCGGTCTGGGCCGGTCAACTGAGGGCTCCAGCGTGTGGGGTTGTTGCCATACATCATGCCGAGGAAAACTTTGAGCTGAGGGCTTTGCAGTTGCTGCTCGACCTCGCCCGCCAGATTCAACGTGGTTGCCAAATTCCAGGCCGGGTGAACCCCGGCGTGCACCATCAACCAGCCGTGGGCGTGGATGGCCAGACGCTGCTGAGTGAGCCAGCGCAGCCAGTGCTCGCGCTGCGGGCTGGTCAAGATGTCATTCAATGTGTCGTTGTGGTGTGCGGGGCGCACACCGTGCGCGACGGCGAGCAGGTGCAAATCGTGGTTGCCGAGCAAACACTGGGCACTGGCACCCAAACCGGCCAAGGTTTGGAGCGTTTGCAGGGATTGGGGGCCTCGGTTGACCAAGTCACCCAGCACGTACAACTGATCGCGCGACGGGCTGAAGTCAATTTTTTCCAGCAAGCGCTCTAGCGCGTTGCAGCAGCCCTGAATGTCACCCAGCAAATAGACCATGGATGCGATTCTGCTACGCTGTGCGTCCTTTTGTATTCGCGTACTCCGCATGGACGTTGCCTTATTGGTTTTTTTGATTCTGCTCAACGGTTTGTTCGCCATGTCTGAGATGGCGCTGACGGCCAGCAGAAAAGCGCGTTTGCAGGTGTTGGTGGAAACGGGTGACGCAGGCGCGCAGGCGGCTATGACGCTGCACGACGACCCCACACGCTTCTTGTCTGTGGTTCAAATTGGCATCACCTCTATTGGTGTGCTCAACGGCATCGTGGGCGACGCGGCATTTTCTGCGCCGTTTGCGGCTTGGTTGCACGAAACCTTTGCCTTGCATGACCAAGCGGCCAACATCACTGCGACTGCCATGGTGGTGGTGGTGATCACATTTTTGACCATTATTTTTGGTGAATTGGTGCCCAAACGGTTGGGCCAGATGTACCCTGAGTCGGTGGCCCGATTGGTGGCGCAGCCCATGGAATGGTTGTCGCTGATCACGCGGCCTTTTGTGAAGTTGTTGTCGTTTTGCACCGAGGGAACGCTGCGTGTGCTGGGGATTAAAGAAGGTCCGCAGCGCAGCGTGACCGAAGAAGAAATTGCTGCGAGTTTGGAAGAAGGCTTGGATGCGGGCGTGATTGAAGCCCAAGAGCACCAAATGGTGCGTAATGTATTTCGCCTGGACGATAGACAAGTGGGCTCCATGATGATTCCTAGAGCGGAAATCGTTTGGTTGGATGTGGATGCGCCACTGGATGAATTGATGAAGGTTATCAGCCAAGACGAACACTCGCGTTACCCAGTCTGTCGTGGTGGTTTGGACGATGTATTGGGCATCGTCTCGGCCCAAAGTTTGTTGCAGCAGTCGCTCAAGGGCCATGCACTTTCCATCACCGAGGGCCTGCAAACGGCGGTGTTTGTACCGGAAACCTTGTCGGGCATGGAGTTGTTGGATCACTTCCGAGCCTCCAGCACCCAGTTGGTGTTTGTGGTGGACGAATACGGCGAAGTGCAGGGCCTCATCACCGTGCGCGATGTGCTGGAGGCCATCACCGGCGAGTTCACCACACCCAGCAGCGACGACTCTTGGGCCGTGCAACGAGACAACGGCAGTTGGTTGTTTGACGGCTTGATTCCGGTGTTGGAACTCAAAGACCGCTTGCAGCTCAAGGAGTTGCCCGAGGAAGACCGTGGCCGCTACAACACCTTGGCTGGCATGGTGATGTTGTTGTTGGGTCGCCTGCCCACCACCACCGACATGGTGGAATGGGAGGGCTGGCGGTTTGAAGTGGTGGACATGGACGGCAAACGCATTGACAAAGTGCTGGCCAGCGAATTGCCTTCTTCAGATTGATTCAGACCGATTCAGGCTGGGGGCGGGCGGCGGGCCGATTTAGGCCTGAAGGCCGCGCAGACGGCGTCGTTGGTTTCCATGTAGGGCCCGCCAATCAAGTCCACGCAATAAGGCACGGCCGCAAAAATACCGGGCACGGGCGGTGAGGCGTGCGGCAGCCCTTGCAGTGTTTCGGCAATCGATTTGGGCTGGCCCGGCAAGTTGATGATGAGGCACTGGCCTCGTATCACCGCCACTTGGCGCGACAAGATGGCGGTGGGCACAAAGTGCAGGCTGATCTGGCGCATTTGTTCACCAAAACCCGGCATCACTCTATCGGCCACGGCCAGCGTCGCTTCGGGCGTGACATCTCTGGCAGCCGGGCCGGTGCCGCCGGTCGTGAGCACCAGGTTGCACAGCGCCACATCCACCAGATCAATCAGCGCAGCACTGATGCTGGGCTCATCGTCAGCCACCAAACGGCTGTGCCACTGCACCGGGTTGCGCAGCGCTTGTTGCAGCCACGTTTGTAAGGCGGGAATGCCTTGGTCGGCATAAACACCGGTGCTGGCCCGGTCGCTGGCTGAGAGCAGGCCGATGCGTACGGTGTCCAACAAAGACTCAGTCATTGGGCTCGTCGTCCTGTACCGCCGAGGTTTCAGTGCTACTCGAGGCCATCTGCTGTTTGATGAGTTGAAACAGCTCGCGGTAAGCGCGGCCATTACGTTGTTCGGGCGCGTTGGCGGCATCTTTGCGTGCGGCGCGCACCAGGCTGCGCAACTGCTGCAAGTCGGTGTCCGGGTGCCGTTTCATCCAGGGCGTCAGGGCGTCGTCACTGGCCAGCATTTGGGCGCGCCAGTGTTCCAGCTCGTGCAGGGCCAGTGAGGCTTTGGCGGTGCCGAGTTTGAGTGCGGCAACGGCTTCACGCAAAGGCTCCGGGTCGGCACGGCGCATGAGTTTGCCCACGTACTGCATTTGCCGCCGCCTGCCTTCGTGGCTGCGGGTTTTTTTATAAGTGCGCAGCGCATCGCGTAGGCTCTCGTCCATGGGCAGCCCGTCCAAGCGGTCGTCGGGTAGGGCCACCAAATCTTCGCCCAGGCTTTGCAGATCGTGCGATTCTTTTTTGCGCTGCGTTTTGCTTGGGCGCTCCCAAGGTTCGATGTCGTCGTTTTCAGGCTCGGGATGGGACTCGGCGCGCGGTGGCATAGGTGTTTCTCAGCGTTAAGGGGCTGCGGTGCGCCCTCGTCGTTATGATAGCCGCCACCTGTTTGCTCACCTTGTGTTTGAAATCACCAAGCCCATGCCCCACCACGCTGCTCATTCCAATTCCATGTCGTCCAGTTTTGCCTATTCTGCTGAACACTTTCAGGAGTTGGTCGAAGAAGCCTTGGTATTTGCACGCGGTTTGGGCGCGACGGATGCGGGTGCGGAAGTTTCCGAGGGCGTGGGTCTGTCGGTGTCGGTGCGCAAGGGTGAAGTAGAGAACGTGGAGCGCAACCGCGACAAGTCGCTGGGCGTGTCGGTTTATATCGGCCAGCAACGCGGCAATGCCAGCACCTCCGATTTTTCACGCGCGGCGATGGAACAAACCGTCAAAGCTGCGTATGACATTGCGCGTTTCACCGCCGCCGACCCAGCCGCCGGCTTGCCGGACGAACAAGATTTGGTGTCGCCCGAACAAGCGGCCCGTGACCTGGATTTATTTCACCCGTGGAACCTCACCGCTGAAGAAGCGGTGCGTGTAGCCCAGGTCTGTGAGCAGGCCGCCCTGTCGGTGGACAGACGCATCACCAACTCGGAGGGCGCGGGCGTGTCGGTGCAGCAGTCGCATTTTTTTGCCGGCAATACACGAGGTTTTCGTGGTGGTTATGCCAGCTCGCGGCATTCGCTGTCGGTGGCGCCGATTGCGTCACTGCCAGGCAAGGGTGGCGACGACATGCAGCGTGACGCTTGGTACAGCTCCATGCGTTGTGCGGATGATCTGGCGGCACCACAAGTCGTGGGGCGGTATGCCGCCGAGCGCGCTTTGTCGCGTTTGAATTCACGCAAGATCAAAACCTGCGAGGTGCCGGTTCTTTTTGAAAGCACAGTGGCCGCAGGTTTGCTGGGCGCTTATGTGCAAGCGACCAGTGGCGGCTCGCTCTACCGCAAGTCCTCTTTTTTGGTGGATTCTCTCGGTCAACAAGTGTTGCCCGAACATGTGGACATTCGGGAGGAGCCTCACTTGCTGCGCGGCAAAGGCAGCGCGCCGTTTGACGACGAAGGCGTACTCACCCAAGCGCGTGACATTGTTCAAGCAGGTGTGGTGAACAGCTATTTCCTCTCCACCTACTCGGCGAGAAAACTGGGACTGCGCACCACCGGGCATGCCGGTGGCTCCCACAACCTGCGCCTGACGAGCCGCTTGACCCAAACCAGCGACGACCTCCCCGCCATGCTGCGCAAATTGCACCGAGGCCTGTTTGTGATCGAGCTCATGGGCCAAGGCGTGAATTACGTGACCGGCGACTACTCACGAGGTGCGGCTGGCTTTTGGGTGGAGAACGGTGAACTTGCTTACCCGGTGCACGAAATCACCATCGCTGGCAATTTGCGAGACATGTTCAAGTCCATGGTCGCAGTGGGGGCAGATGCCTACACCAGCGGCAGCAAAACCATAGGTTCGGTGTTGTTGCCAAGAATGAAAATTGCGGGCACCTGAATCGGCTCTTCTTTTGATGCGAGTTGCGTAACTTTGCGTAAGTGAAAGCGAGCATAGTGAGAACCCGTGAGGGATTTTCGCAGGGGTAAATCCCCGGCTGTGTGGGATTGCGCCGTTCATAGAATGTGCTGGTCAGTTTTCTGATTCACTACACAGGAGATACGCACATGGAACGTCGTTCCTTTATTCGCAGCACCGGCATCGCTGGTGTGTTGGCAGCTGGTGTCGCTCCAGCAATCGTTCACGCCCAGGCCAATGTTCGCTGGCGTTTGGCCTCTAGTTTCCCGAAATCGCTCGACACGATTTATGGTGCTGCTGAGGAGTTCTCCAAACAAGTGGCGGCACTTTCGGGCGGCAAGTTCCAAATCTCGATTCACGCCGCCGGTGAGTTGATGCCCGCCTTCGGCGTGGTCGATGCTTTGCAAGCCGGTACCGTGGAAATGTCTCACACCGCGCCGTACTACTTCTTTGGTAAGGATCCTACCTTCGCTCTGGGCTGTGCCATTCCTTTCGGTTTGAACTCACGTCAAATGTCTGCTTGGATGTTTGAGGGCAACGGTCTGAAGCTGATGCGCGAGTTCTACGCCAAGTACAACATCATCAATTTCCCTGGCGGCAACACCGGTGCCCAAATGGGCGGCTGGTGGCGTAGCGAGGTCAAGTCACTCGACGACATCAAAGGCAAGAAGTTCCGCGTGGGTGGCTTTGGTGGCCGTGTGTTCGAGCGTATCGGTGGTGTACCTCAGAACATTCCTGGTGGTGAGATTTACCAAGCCCTGGAAAAAGGCACCATTGATGCGGCCGAGTGGGTGGGCCCTTACGACGACGAAAAGCTGGGCTTTGCCAAAGTGGCTCCAAACTACGCCTACCCAGGCTGGTGGGAAGGTGGTCCGCAGTTGGACTTCTATGTGAATGACAAGGCCTACAACAGCCTGTCTGCCGAGTACAAAGCCATCATCGACAATGCAACGGCCTATGCCCACGTCGACATGCAAGCCAAGTACGATGGTCGTAATCCGCAAGCCTTGAAGCGTTTGGTTTCTGGCGGTGCCAAGTTGTTCCGCTTCCCGAAAGAAGTGATGGATGCATCGTTCAAAGCAGCGGGCGATCTGTACACCGAGCTGAACGACACCAATCCCGCATGGAAAAAAATCTACGCGGATTACGCCAATTTCCGCCGCGACCAGAATCTGTGGTTCCGTTTCACGGAGCAGGGATTCGACAGCTTTATGCAAGGTCAACGTCTGTAAGTTTTCTCTAGGGGTTCAAACTCCAACCTGGTCGGCGCCTGGCGCTGACCAGGTTTTTTTTTGCGCATCAGGCTGCTGCCCGCTCTCGTGGGTGTGCATCCCATTGAACCTAATGAAGCTCTGCAAAACCCCGAACCGTTCGGACTGACCCTTCGACAAGCTCAGGACTAAAGGCAATGTCGAAGTCCTTGATTTGATTGACAAGACCCTTTGACAGGCACAAACAGTCTTCAAAGAAGTGGCTCGGTTAGTCTGAACAGCCAACCCCCGATAGATAAGTGAGAAGGGGCGGGTTTGAACAGGTGCAGAGTTGTCCACGGCGGCGGACGTCGCTTGCGACGAACAGGCCGACGCGGTGGGCAACTCGGGGCGC
>JBJTHI010000198.1:0-34495 GCA_046094425.1 Burkholderiales bacterium
CATCACCCCGAATCACAGCCCACTCGGGCGCGTCCAACTGCCGGGCCTAGGTTAAGCCACTTCGCATGAACATCCAGCGCGAAGACATCACCGGCCTGGTGTTGGCCGGTGGCCAGGGCCAGCGCATGGCGGGCCTGGACAAAGGATGGTTGATGCTGGACGGTCAGCCCCTCATCACCCACGCCCTGCGCCGCCTGGCGCCCCAAGCAGCAAAGGTACTCATCAGCGCCAACCGCGAGTTGGAACGTTACCGGGCTATGGGACATGAGGTGGTCACCGATGACGCGGCCACCTTGGGCACGGGCCCACTCGCTGGCGTTCTGGCCGCCATGCAGGTGTGCCGTACGCCTTGGCTGGTCACCGTGCCCTGCGACAGTCCACACTTTCCGCTGAATTTGGTGACCAAACTGACCGAAGCCATCGCCACCGCCAACCCCGCGCCACGCGCTGCAACCGTCGTCACACCGCATTCACCGAGTCACCCCACGCACCCCGTGTTTTGCTTGCTGCACCTGTCCACGCAAACCGAACTGTCTGTCTACCTGGAGAGTGGTCGTCGCAGCATGCAAGGCTGGCTTGCCCAAGTGCAAGCGCTGCAAGTGCCATTTGAGAATGCGTGCGCTTTTGCCAATATCAACACGCCACAGGATCTGGAACAGGCGCAAACAACAGCCAGTGGCAATGCTGAAAAGACGCGGAAAAAGCATCCATGAAAAAGCCCCAAACCTGACAGGTTATGGGGCCCTGCAACACATGTTTTTTACTGAGCAGGCACAGAAATCACGCGTTTACCGTCGGGCATGGTGGACACATTGCCCGCTTTTTTCAAGTTAGCGTTCTTGCCCACTTGAACCGGAATGGCCAGAGCTTCGGACATGTTGCCCGCGCGCAGGAACACATTGATGTAATGCAAACCGTCTTCCGTAGGTTTGACTTTCACCACGTATTCGTCTCCGGGGTTGAATGGTGCCAGGGTTTGGGGCAATCCAGTGGGTAAGCTGATGGCAGCATCGGGACGAAGCTCCAGTGTGGCCGCCTCACCGCCACCCAAACGCATGATTTTGAGTGTGAGTAACCCGGCGGCATCCACACCGGCGCCCACATACTCATAAAACACCCGCACACCCAAACTGGTTTTTCTCGTGCTCATAACACCTCGTTTGTAAGCCGCAGGAACAGCCTTCAGGGCAGCGGTCGTCTTGTAGGCGGGTGTTGGCATGGCCTTGGAAGAAGCGCTGACTTCAGTCGCCAGCACCGCAACATGCGCAACAAGACTAGAAGCGGCGACAAAAAAAACTCGCATCACATTGTTCATAAATCCTCCTGATTGATTGTTCGACTTCAGTTGATGAGCACGTTGAAGCATGGGGCACGGGATAGGCCGTTGGTCGTGAAGTTGTAGTCCGTCACGGCCAGCACATAATTTCCGCCGTTCACGCTGATCTGCGCGCTTTCACTGTTCGCAACTGCGCTGAGACCAAAGGTGCTGCTGCCGTTGGAGACCTGTCCAACATTGCTGTAGAGATAAAAGTCCGGATCGGTTGCGACTGAGGTGGTCGCCGCGCGCGTGACACTGATGGTGCGTGGCCCCGCCGGCAAGTTCAGGCGAACGTAGCGGAACTCACCCGCTTTGTTACCGTCACGATCGGGGTCGGCGGCATTGCTCAAGCACACATTAGACAAGGTGCTGCCAACACCTGGATGGCTGAGGTAGAGCGGATTCACAGCAGCAATGACTGGACTCCCAAAATTTGTCTCCCCGCTGCCATAAGCATCGGTGGGCAAGGAAACACTTTGGTTGAGAAGAATCGCCGACAACGGCGAGGTCAGCGATGGATTGCTCTGCGCCAAGCCAAAGGCAAAAGAATGAATGCCGGTGAGTGCAGGCGTGGTGGTCAAACCACTGCGCATCGTCGTCCACACCGTGGTGAAGCCAATGGACGGACTGTTGCTCATGTCCCAAAACAATCGCTGAACGCTTCTTGTCCTGAACCAACCGGGGTTGGAGGTCGCGCCTACGGACACGTCCATTGAGAATCCACCGGAAGCCGCTGCCGCCAGGGTATCGGCATAAATCTTGTTATTCAGGGAAATCGCGGCCCAACCATTGCCCCAGCCCTCGGAAAACGCCACGCGCATGTCCAACAGGTCGGTACCTGAATGGCGTCCACCCGTGGTGTCGTCACGAGAAAAAGCGGATTGAAGGTAGTGTCCGAACTCGTGGGCAATCACATGGGCATCGAACTCGTCGGTGTCGTTTTCTGCCTTGCCCAAAATGTAGAGGGCACGCTGCAGCGTGTTGGAGGAAAAACTGGTCTGGAAAAAAGAGGTGCCAATCTGACCTGCCGCCAAGTTACCCCCTGCGGCCGACGTATTGTTGGGGCTCCAGTAAACGGTCAGTTTGGGGAACACCGCGTTGGCTTGAGCGGACCGAACCTTCTGAACACCGGTATATATCGTGTCCAGAATGGCAAATGGTGCCGCGCCGCGTAGGCCTGTGTAGGAACTCCCCGACCAGCCCGAAGGCGCGTTGAGGTTTTGCGTGACGGAGCTGCCCGTCGTGGAAAACACAGCACCGTCAATGGCCCACTGCGCGTTACCTTGGGTGTTGTCACGCACCTCCACGACATTGGGCGAACTCACGGAGTCAGTCCACAACACGGCGTTGGCGCGGACAAATACGCTGCGGCCAGCAGGCACTTGCAGGGCGTAGTCGCCCGACGCATTGGTAACACCACTGGCAAGCACAACACGGGAGTTGGCGTCCAAAACCTCCACCAACACCCCACGTGCTTCGCGCCGGGAAGTACTTGGGAAATCCAAGCGCGGAATCCCCGCCCCATTGACAGCCACTGGCACGTAGTCGAAAGTTATCTTTCCGGTGACATTGGTGAAACCAGCTGGTGCTGGTGCCGGTGCCGGTGCCGGGGATGGTGTTGAATCACCGCCACCCCCACCACAGGCGGAAAGTGCAAGCGCCGCGACAAACAAACTGGCCAAGTATTTCATGCGATTCTTCCCTGCTGCATGTTGGTTTTTGAAGCCGTCACTATAACCAGCCGGAACTCGGTTTATCGGTACGCAGTGGCGATAAACCATGAACGTTCAATGCCTGAATTGGGACGACAAACCGTCTGTCGCCTCGTCTTTCGTCGTTGGCTTGACTTATACCTACCCACAATGCAGGCAGATGGGCTGAGGATCGCTTCAGTCGTTCAAGCGCGAACTCAGCAGCCGCCCGTCTCTGGTATCGAATTCACATTCAAACCCAAAGTGGCTGTAGGGCAAACCGGGTGCGGGCAATGCGCGCCCCCTGCCCCGCAACTCGGCCGTGCTGGCGCTGGTTTGTTTGACGGTGCGGGTAGCACTTTCAAAACCAATCTCCGACACCCGCAACGAGCGCTTTTTCAGCGCCGCCGCCACGGCAGACTCACACACGGCGGGCGACAAGTGGGTGAGGTCAGGTTCTCGCACCGCAGCGACGACTGTTTTGCCTTTGGTGGACGCTGGCGTGGTATCGCGCATCACCATGCCCACAGACTCGGATGTGGTCGCGTCTACATTGCAGTTGTAGCTGAAGGTTCGTAACCCCTCAGGGCTGCGGTAGCTGCCACCACCGCGCAGCAGCAGTTGTTTATCCCCCGCCGACCCCGGGGCGACCGTAGGCGCAGCAGAGAAATTCACCTCGGCAGCCGGTGCACCCTTGCTCGCCAGCAACTGCCTGGCGGCGCGTTCGCAGGCGACGACGGGGTCGGCTGATGCAGCAGGCTTGACGGCATTTGTCACAGGCGCGGACGCGGCCGCGAGGGGGCCAAGCGCAACCTGCGCTGACGCGCCGAACGACAGCAACAAGGCCACACAAACGGTGCCCGTCAGGAAAAGCCGAAAAGGAGGTGTGTAGAGCATTTGCATGACGCCATTGTGACCGGCAAGCCCATCAAATGGCGACTAACAATTGAGCCATTCAAAGACCACTGAACACAGCATCCATCGCCGCTACCACATCGTGTTGACGATCTGCCAGTGACATGACTTTTTTCTTCAAATTCCGCTTGTCCAGCGGTGCTGCCTGAAAAGGCAGCAACATCAACGCTTGACCATTCACAGAAAAAGTCGGACACAACTGACGCGGCACCTGCTCGCTCACCACGTTGCTGACCGCCAATGGCATCACCAAACGGGTAGACAGTGCGCTCAATAGGTCGCTTTGAACATCCACCACGAAGGGATATTGGTCGCGCATGCGGGGGCTGGGATTGGCATACACATCAAACTGCATCACCACACCCGCAAGTCGTCGCACCACAGACCGTTTTTCTCAAAGCGCTGGTTTTGCTCGTCCAGCCAGGCTTGGTGGTCTTGATTGAAACGTTTTTGCCTGGACTTGAGCGTCTCCTTGGAGGCTCCGGCCTTGAGCAGTTCAAACTGCTGCGCAGACAGAATGACGGTATCCACACGACCGTCTTTCTCTACAAACACCGGCTCGGTCTTGGCTTGGGCGCATACATAGCCGAAACGATTTTTGGCTTCGGTAGCGGTGATTTGCATGGCAACCTCCTTGCTGGGGTGAATTTCGATGGCTATTTTAGCCATTTACCTAGACACCTAACGCTCCCGCACCTCCAGGAGCGCCCATTGCCCAAGGTAAAAAAGCCACTGCACACAACACGGCAAAGCCATTGGCGATAGAAAAAATGGAGGCAGATGTCAGCTTCACTGCTGTACCCGAGAAATTTTCGGTGGCAAGAAAAAAGACTCGTCTTGTCTACAGGCGGTACGCTTACCCACAAGCAACTAAACCCCGTAATACCCCCGATACCACTCCACAAAGCGCCCAATGCCCGTTTGAATCGACGTGGCGGGAACGAAGCCCACCCAGTCTTTGAGCGCATCCACATCGGCATAGGTTTGCGGCACGTCGCCGTCTTGCAGGGGCATCAAGATTTTTTCTGCTTTTTTGCCGAGGGCGTCTTCAATCGCGGTGATGAAGTCCATCAGCTTGACCGGGTTGTGGTTGCCAATGTTGAACACGCGGTAAGGCGCGTTGCTGGTGGCAGGGTCGGGTGTTTTGGAGGAGTAGTTGGGGTTGGGTTCGGCGGTGCGGTCAATGACGCGGATGACGCCTTCCACGATGTCGTCCACAAAGGTGAAATCACGCAGCATGTTGCCGTGGTTGAAGACCTTGATGGGTTCACCTTCCAAAATGGCTTTGGTGAACAAGAAGAGGGCCATATCGGGGCGACCCCAAGGGCCATAGACGGTGAAGAAACGCAGGCCTGTGGTGGGCAAGCCATAGAGGTGGCTGTAGGTGTGGGCCATCAGCTCGTTGGCTTTTTTGGTGGCGGCATACAAACTCACCGGGTGGTCCACACTTTGGTGCTCGGAGAAGGGCATGTCGGTATTGCCGCCGTACACGCTGGAGCTGGAGGCATAGGCCAAATGCTGCACCTGGTGGTGACGGCAGCCTTCCAAAATATTCGTGAACCCAACGATGTTGCTTTCGATGTAGGCGTGGGGGTTCTCCAGCGAATAACGCACCCCGGCTTGGGCAGCCAGGTGGATCACGCGGTCGAATTTTTCGGTGGCGAAGAGGTGTTCCATGCCCATGCGGTCGGCCACATCCATCTTCACAAAACGGAAGTTGGGGTGGGCGGTGAGGCGCTTGAGGCGGTTTTCCTTGAGGGAGACCTCGTAGTAATTGTTGAGGTTGTCCAGGCCCACCACCTCGTCGCCACGCGCCAAGAGGCGCAAGCAAGTGGTCATGCCGATGAAACCGGCCGCGCCGGTGAGGAGAATTTTCATGGTTCAGTTCTTTAACAGGGAGTTCAACACTTAATGCCCACATGCAGCGCCACCACCCCAGCGTTGAGGTTGTGCACATCCACATGACCAAAGCCTGCGGTTTTCATCATGGCCTTGAGTTCGTCTTGGCCGGGGTGCATGCGAATGGACTCGGCCAGGTAGCGGTAGCTTTCGGCATCACCAGCCACCCATTTTCCAAGGCGGGGAAGAATTTGGAAGGAGTAAAAGTCGTAGGCTTTCTCCAAGGGCTGCGCCACTTTGGAAAACTCCAGCACCAATAAACGCCCACCGGGTTTGAGCACACGGCACATCTCGGCGAGAGCGCGGTCTTTGTGCGTCATGTTGCGCAGGCCAAAGGCCACGCTGACTACATCAAAATGGTTGCTGGGGAAGGGCAAGGTTTCCGCATCGCACAGCACAGTGGGAAGTACCTGACCTTCGTTGATGAGCCGATTGCGGCCTTCGCGCAGCATGGCTTCGTTGATGTCGGTATGAATCACCACGCCTTGCGGCCCCACTTGCTTGGCAAAAGCGCGTGCCAAATCGCCGGTACCACCGGCAATGTCGAGCACGCGGTCGTTGGTTTTTAAGTTGGCGACCCCCACGGTGTAAGCCTTCCACACGCGGTGCAGGCCGACCGACATCAAGTCGTTCATCAAGTCGTATTTGGAGGCAACCGAATCGAACACGCCGCGCACGCGCTGGGCTTTTTGGCTCTCGTCAACCGATTCAAAACCGAAGTGGGTGTTGGACATGCAGGGCTCCTTCAATTCAATGGCCGCAGCCTGACGCAGCAGGCACGGCCATGTCGGCATCTCGATCCACGCCCGCAGCCTTCAAACGCTCCGCATATTGCGCCCACAAAGCGTCTTGTTGCGAACCCAAAAAGTACAGGTAGTCCCAGGAGAACAGACCCGTGTCATGCCCATCAGAAAACGTCGGTTTGACGGCATAGTGGCCCACGGGCTCAAGCGCCACCACGTCCACCTCGCGTTTGCCAGTTTGCAGCACCTCTTGCCCCGGGCCGTGGCCCTGCACTTCGGCCGAGGGCGAATAAACGCGCATCAACTCAAACGGAATGCGAAACGCCGCCCCGTCAGAAAACACGACTTCCAGCAGCTTGGACTGCTGATGCAGGGTGATGGCGGTGGGCGCGGGTTTGGGGGTTGGCGATTGGGGCGAGAGTCCGGCCATGAAAATGAGGTGAGGCCCAGGAAAACCCCGAGTTTACTGGGCGACTGCGCTGACTTCAGGCCCAGCAGCCACGGCTGCGTCCAGGCCGGACAACAAAGATTGAATTCGCAACAACGATTCAGGCGGCGCAAGCCGCTGGGCTTGGGCCCAAATGGGACTGGGGAAATGGCCGTCCCATTCAAACCGCGCCACCACATGCCAATGCAGATGCGGCACCACATTGCCCAGGGAGGCGAGATTGATCTTGGTGGGTCGCAGATGCTGAATCACCAAAGTTTCTAACCACACCAGCAAGTGCAAGCAGCGCGCCCGCGCCGCCGGGGAGAGTTGGCTGAATTCGGCCGCATGGTGGTTGCTGATGAGGCGGTAAAAACCTGGAAATGCAGTGTCTTCCACCCGCACCACACGCCAATCGGCCTCGCGCCACAAGAGGACACCGCCGGGTTGGACACAAAGCTCACAACCTGGTTCTTGGTGAGTTGGTGTAGACATCATGTTCATGTTCATGGTTGTGGATTGTCAAACGGTTCTACGCTGCTTCTTTGGCTTGAGCCAGCAGCCACTGGCGAAACAAGGTCACGCGTTTGCTTTCAAGGCGTTCTGGCCTGTAACACAGATAGTGCCCTTGTTCCAGATCCACCGGCGCATCGCAGGCCAGCAGCAGCGCACCGCTGGCAAGTTCGGCTTGCACCAAAAACGCCGGTACCAAAGCCACGCCCAGGTCCGAGAGCACGGCTTGGATCAGCACCGAATACTGCTCAAAACGCGGGCCTTCTTCCGCATTGGGCCCCACCACATGGTGGGCTTGCGCCCATTGCGACCAAGCTTGTGGCGCTTGCACGTGGTGCAGCCGCAGGCAACGGACCAGATCGGCACCTTTGCGCAAGCCATGCTGCCGTTTGTAGCGCGGTGACACCACAGGCACAAAACGACGGCCGCCAATGTAGTCGCTGTGCACGCCTTCCCATTGGCCGTCGCCGTAACGTATGGCCACGTCCAGGTCTTGTGGAAAAACATCGCCCAGCGCCAGGTGCTGTCGGAAATTGAGAGTGATGCCGGGGTGTTCGGCCAAAAACTTCGGCAAGCGGGGCACCAGCCAGCGGGTGCTGAAGGTGGGCACACTGGCCAGTTGAAGCACGCTGCCGCCTTGACCAGAAATGCGCAACTCCAGGCAAGCGGCTTCCATGTCGCGCAAGGCCGCCGCCGTGCGTTGGTGGAACAAACGCCCACCCACCGTCAAACTCAATGAACGGCCTTGGCGCACGAACAAAGGCTGGGCCAATAAGGCTTCAATGCGGGCCACCTGGCGGCTCACGGCGCTGGGCGTGAGCCGCAATTCCCTTGCTGCGGCAGAAAAGTTCAAATGCCGGGCCGCTGCACAGAATGCAACCAGTTCGTCGATTGTAGGTAAAGGGGTTTGCATGGGGTGCATGCTTAACTTGATCTGTGCCGCCGCAGCACAACACCGTGATGTTGCGGCAAACAAATGTCATCGGCGTGACGCTGTGCCCCTCCCATACTTCGCCATCTTGTTGCGCCCTGCCCCGCTCTGTCAGCGCTTTGTCCCATGACCATCTTGCTCTACCTGCTGTACTTGCTGCTGCCGATTGCCTTGCTGCTGCTGGGCTCGGTGGGTGAGTCGTGGACGAATTCGCTGTTGCCCAGCGGCTTCACCTGGCGCTGGTTCGCCGAGATCGCGCAAGACGGCTCGTTTCGCCGCTCCTTTGTGACGAGTTTGCTGGTGGCCGCCGCCACCTGCTTGAGTTGCGCCCTGTTCGCCACACCGCTGGCTTATGCCCTGCACCACCAAGCCGCCAGCGGTCAGGGCCGAGCCAGTGCGGCAGCGGGTCGTTTGATCGCCGCGCTGCCCGTGGCCGTGCCTGCTTTGACCTTGGGCTTTGGTTATGTGCTGGTGTTCAGCAGCGATACCTTGCCGTGGCTGGGCTCGCTGCCTTTGTTGATTGCCGCGCACACCGTGCTCACCTTGCCCTACCTCACCCAGTCGCTGCTGTCTGACCTGCGGCACCTGGGTTTGCACACCTTGGAACAAAGCGCCGCCACGCTCGGCGCCACACCGTGGCGTCAGTTCAGCACGATTGCACTGCCTGCCCTGCGGCACAGTTTGGTGGCGGGCTCGGTGATGGTGGTGGCGTTGTCGATTGGTGAATTTCAGCTCTCGAATTTGATAGCCAGTTTTCAGCACCGCACTTACCCCATCGTGCTGTTGCAAGCGTTTTACGGTGCCACCGGTTATGCCTGCGCGGCCACCGTGGTGTTGCTGGCGTTAGCGCTTTTAGCGGCGGGCGTGTCGTCTCGCCCCACACACACAGCAGGAGCCGCGAGATGAGCGTGCGTTTAACCGGCGTTTCACACCGCTACGCCAGCTCGGGCCAGGGTGTGCATGCCGTCAGCATGGAGATTGCACAGGGCGAGTTGGTGGCGGTGATTGGTGCCAGCGGCTGTGGCAAGTCCACTTTGCTGCGTTTGGTGGCGGGTTTGTTGCCCGTGCAGGAAGGGCGCATTCACATCGCTGGCCAAGACATGTCCCAGGTGTCCGTGTGGCAACGCGGCGTGGGCATGGTGTTTCAAAGTTATGCCCTCTTTCCCCACTTGGACTTGATCGACAACGTGGCTTATGGCCTGCGCATGCGCGGCGTGGACGCTGTGAGCCGCCGCAAAACCGCACTCGACTTGTTGGGTTTGGTTGGCCTCTCAGAACATGCCACACGCCGCCCCGCGCAGCTTTCGGGTGGTCAACAACAGCGTGTGGCCTTGGCGCGCGCTTTGGCTTTCAAACCCTCGGTGTTGTTGCTCGATGAACCGCTGGCGGCCCTGGACGCTCACATTCGCGGCCAGCTCTGCGACGAGATCAAAGACATGCAACAGCGCTTTGGCGCGGCCACCTTGCTCGTCACACACGATCAACAAGAAGCCTTGATGGTCGCCGACCGCGTGGCGGTGATGGACGGTGGCCATTTGCTGCAACTGGCCAGCCCCAGCGAACTCTATGAACGGCCCAACAGCGTGGCTGTGGCGAAATTTGTAGGCCATGCCAACTTGCTGGCAGCCACCATCACAGCACCAGGCCAAGCTCAAACTGAATGGGGCACCTTGACGCTCTCAACGCACGGACACACCGTTGGCAGCCAAGTCACCCTGCTGGTGCGCCCAGAAAAAATCATTCCCGACCCCAGCCCAAGCCATCCAAACCGTTTTGTCGGCCAGCAACGCCGCATGCGTTACCTCGGGCCGGTGTGTCGCTACGACTTTTGTTTGCAAGGCAGCCCTGATTCGATTCTGTTGTGCGAAGGCGCGCAAGCGGCCACGCACAGCATCGCCATTGCACCGCAGGCGCTGGCCGTATTGCCTCACTGAATTTCCCTGTTCACCACCCATAACCACTTGGAGTTCACGATGACATCCGCGTCCCACATGAATCGCCGCCGCCTGTTGCAAACCGCCACAGCCGCTCTGTCTCTCACCGCCATGGGCGCTGCGCTGGCCTTTGAAGGCGCAGAGCTTTACCCAGGCGAGAGGGCCTTGTACGCTGAGGCCGCCAAAGAAGGCTTGGTGGTGTCGTTTGACACTGGCCCCGAGTGGGCCAACTGGAAGGTGCTGTTCCGCGAGTTCAAAAAACGCTATCCGGAAGTGGAAATGACCTACAACGACTTGGGCTCGGCAGCCACCGTGGTGGCCTTGGAAAAAGCCCGTCGCCGCCCGCAAGCCGACACCGCCTATTACTCCGCCGCCTCGGCGGTTGACGCCGCCAAGAAAGACGTGGTTGCCCCCTTCAAACCCATCAACTTCGACAAACTGCCCGAGGTGTTCCGTGAAGCCGAAGGCCGCTGGTTCACCATCCACAGCCTGAACATTGCGTTCTTGGTGAACAAAAAACTGGTGAAAGACGTGCCACAAAGCTGGGCCGATTTGCTCAAGCCCGAGTTCAAAAACAGCGTGGTTTATCTGGATCCCCGCTCCACCGGTGTGGGCCAAGTAGGCGTGTTCGCGGCGGCTTTTGCCAACGGCGGCACCATGGACAACACCAAACCCGGCACCGACTGGTTTGGCAAACTGCACGCCGCAGGCAATGTGCTGCGCGTAGAAGGCACCACGCCCTATGCCAAATTCTTGAAGGGCGAAATTCCAGTGTGGATTGGTTATGAGAACGACGGTCTCAAAGCCAAACATGTGGACGGCATGGGCGACGCCGTGGAAGTGGTCATTCCCAAAGAAGCCAGCGCCGCTGCGCCCTACGCCATCAGTTTTGTCAAAGGCGCACCCAACCCCAACGCGGGCAAGTTGTGGCTGAACTTCACCATGAGTGAGCTCGGTCAAACCTTGTTCGCACAAGGGTTTGTGCGCCCCGCTGTTCCCGGCGTGAACCTGCCTGCCGACGTGCGCACCAAGATGCCCGATGCACCGCAGATCAGGCCCCTGGACGTGGTGAAAGCCGCTGCCAAAAAGCCAGAGATTGACCGCGACTGGGCTGCGGCTGCCTTGGGGCGCTGAGTTGTTCTTTTTGTTAGCTCATCAGTACTGACCACCCTCACCGCACGATGGCTTCTTCTGCTGCAAATATCCCGCTGGGCGCGGTGCGCCGGGTCGGTGTGTGGCCAGCGTTTGCAGTGCTGGCACTCTTCGTGGGGTTGCCGCTGCTGGCTTTGGTTTGGGAAACCACCCAGGCCGAAGCCGGGTTGTGGCAGCGGCTGTGGGCAGACCCGCTGTTTTGGGACGCGGCGCGCAACTCGGCCTGGTTGGGCTTCACCGCCTCCACCGTCTCGGTTGTGTGCGGTGCCATGCTGGCACGGTCGGTGGCGCGCCTCGGCCCACGGCGCAGGCAAATGATGTTGGCCTTGCTCGGCATTCCGCTCACCTTCTCCGGCTTGGTGATTGCCTATGGTTTCATCTTGGCGTTTGGGCGTGCAGGTTTTGTCACCACCTTGCTGGCCCACTTGGGGGCAGACCCTGCGGTGGTTGGCGGTTTCATTTACAGCGCAGCGGGCTTGTCTGTGGCCTACGCTTACTACCTGATTCCGCGTGTGGCCCTGCTGCTTTACCCCTTGTTCGCTAATTTGGATCGCCGCCCCTTTGACGCTGCACTCACCTTGGGTGCCACACGTTGGCGCGCTTGGGTGGACACCGACCTGCGCGAGTTGGCCCCGTCGCTGGTGAGCGTGTGGTGTTTGATTGCCGCCATTGCCATGGGCACCTACGGCACAGCGCTGGCGGGCACCCAAGTCAACATCTTGCCTTTGTTCATTTACTTGAAGATCTCCGACGGCGGCAGCGACTTCGCGCTGGCTGCTGCTTTGTCTCTGCTATTGCTCGCGCTGTGCATGTTGGTGCTGAGTTTGGGAGACTGGGCCGCGCGGGGTCGGGAGCATCACCTTGGTCATTGAAAGCCGCCTCAAATCAGCCCCCCTTCAAAGCGCGGAAATCAAACACGCGCAATGGGATCTGCAACAACGGCAACTCGGCTTGCTGCAAAACACCCGCCCCTTGCGTCAGCCGGTGTCCATCGTTGGCCCGCGCGACGCCACCGAAACCCAACTGGCCTGCGCGCGCCGCCTGGGGACCTTGCTCGCCGAAGCCAAAGTGCCGGTGCTGTGCGGTGGTAAAGGCGGCGTGATGGAAGCCGCGTCTTGCGGCGTGCAACAAAGCGGCGGCATCGTCATTGGCCTGCTGCCCGAAGACGACGACCAAGAGGCCAACCACCACCTCACCGTGGCCCTGCCCACCGGCATGGGCATCAGCCGTAACGCCTTGATTGCCCGCGCCTGCACTCTGATGGTGGCCATAGGTGGAGGCCTGGGCACCATGTCAGAAATGGCCTTGGCGCTTCAGTGGACCAAGCCGGTTTTCAGCATTCACCATGCGCCCGAGGTGCCTGGGCACCGTGCATTTGAAACTGAAGAGGCCATGCACTTGGCGCTGTTCATCGCCTTGCTTGAGATCTGAACGCTGCCCCAGTTCAGTCTGGGACGGAGATGGTCACCAAAGGTTGAGCGAAATCGCGGATCACGCGCAGATTTTGTGCCGCCAGTTTGCGCAGGGCAGGTGAAACGCTCCGCGCAATATCTCGGCGGGTCACTTGTGTCCAAAATTCACTGGCTGCTTGGTAGGCCACCGTCCACACATCCGGGCGGCCACCGATGGGGCCCAGTTTGGGCTGAACGGGAAGCCAATCAGGATCTACGCCGCCGCCCACGGGTGCGTATTTCATCGGAAGAATGTCGTAGGCAGGGGTCACACCGCTAGGGTGCCCTTGATCGTTCACGAACAAAGAAATGTTCTCGAAATGCCGGTCGGTATTGCCGATGAGCTCGCTGAAAGCCGCCATGGTGTGAATGCGGCGGGCATCTTCAGCCCCCAGCAAGCCCGCCGACTCGCAGCGCTCGGCGAATGCGGACCAGTTGTCGCGCCTGCCAAAAATTTCATCGTCCAACGCGCCCGCAGAAAGCAGTCCCAAGCGCCCGAAACGACCACGGCGATCAAAACGCTCTATCTCCAAATAAACATGCTCCGCGCCGTGCAGCAACGCCGTTGCAGCCGCAGGAACCCCTGCTTGCGCGAGCACCTTGAGCGCCAGGTGTTCCAGCGCCAGCAACTCAGCCATACGGCTGCGCATGCGGGCAAACTTGACGATCACATGCCCGCGCTGCTCGGTCAGGCACAAGAACTTAGGCTGTTCGCCTCCTGCGCTGGATCCATAGCCAACCTCTTGAAAATTTAGCGCCATGGCGTCGTAACGCTTCAATTTTTCAGACTCCGCCACCGGCTTGGCCTGGCGCAACTTCATCTCGCGCTCCAGCGCTGCATCGCCAAACACCAAGTCGCCAGGCAAGTTCACGCTTTGCGCCACCAGGCAGGCAATGCGGTGGTCGTCTGACCAGTCTTTCAGGCTGGAAGGCAATTGCAGCGCCGCTGGCGCACTGTGGGCCACTTGCCGACCCAAGAACCCCGATGGTGCGGCAAACGCCATGGCGGGGGTCAGGCCTTCATACAACTGGTCACCATTGCCGCGCTGCAGCAACGTTTTTCCACCCGCGAGGAAATGCAACGTGGCTGTCGGCGTAATGGAGCCGCTCTCATCCACCCGGTACATTTTTTGAGTCGGATGGACGTGGCCCGGCAAAGCGCGTGTCAGTGCATAAAGAGGCGTTCTCTGCCCCGTGATCCGAAAACGGATGACTTCGTTTGATGCCCGCTGAATAGTTCGAGACAGCGTGGGCTGACTGACTTGGAGGCTGGTGGCCAACTCGCTGACCGACGCAGGCCCTCTCGCAAGCTCCCGGCGTAGGGCGTCTTGCTGGGCCTGAACAGCCACGGTGAGAGCAGGAGGGTTGGTGGGCACGGTGAATAGTTCATTGAATAACTCAATGAATTGTAATTCAACAATCTAGCATCCCCACTTGCCCGCTCCGGCTACATGCTCCTGCGGTACTGCCCTCCCACCTCAAACAAGGCATTGGTGATTTGGCCCAGGCTGCACACGCGAACCGCATCCATCAACACCTCGAACACGTTGTGGTTGGCAATCACGGCTTGTTGTAGGCGTTGCAACATCGCGGGGGCCTCTTGCGCATGGCGGGTTTGGAAATCGGCCAGACGGGTGAGTTGGCTTTGTTTTTCGTCGTTAGTGGAGCGGGCCAACTCCAAGGTGGTGGGCGTCGGGTCACCGTGGGGGTTGCGGAAGGTGTTGACGCCGATGAGGGGGTACTCGCCCGTGTGTTTGAGCATTTCGTAGTGCATGCTTTCTTCTTGAATTTGGGCACGCTGGTGGCCGGTTTCCATGGCACCGAGCACGCCGCCACGTTCTGAAATTTTTTCAAACTCTTTGAGCACCGCTTCTTCCACCAGTTCGGTCAACTCTTCAATGATGAAAGCGCCTTGGTTGGGGTTTTCGTTTTTGGCCAGCCCCCACTCACGGTTGATGATGAGCTGAATCGCCATGGCACGGCGCACACTGTCTTCGGTGGGCGTGGTGATGGCTTCGTCAAAGGCATTGGTGTGCAAGCTGTTGCAGTTGTCGTAAATGGCAATGAGGGCCTGCAAGGTGGTGCGGATGTCATTGAACTGAATTTCTTGTGCGTGCAAGCTGCGACCCGAGGTTTGCACGTGGTATTTGAGCTTTTGGCTGCGTTCGTTGGCCCCGTAGCGGTCACGCAAGGCTACGGCCCAAATGCGCCGCGCCACACGGCCCAGCACGGTGTATTCCGGATCCATGCCGTTGCTGAAGAAGAAGCTCAGGTTGGGCGCAAAGTCGTCCACATGCATGCCGCGCGCCAGGTAAGCCTCTACAAAGGTGAAACCATTGCTCAAGGTGAAGGCCAGTTGGCTGATGGGGTTGGCCCCGGCTTCGGCAATGTGGTAACCGCTGATGCTCACCGAATAAAAATTGCGCACCTGGTGCTGCACAAAATACTGGGCAATATCGCCCATCACTTTGAGTGAAAACTCGGTGGAGAAAATGCAGGTGTTTTGGCCTTGGTCTTCTTTCAAGATGTCGGCTTGCACGGTGCCGCGCACGTTTTGCAGCACCCAGGCGCGGATTTTTTGGGCCTCATCGGCGGTGGGCAGGCGGCCGTTGTCGGTCTTGAATTTATCCAGTTGTTGGTCGATGGCGGTGTTCATGAACATGGCCAATATCGTGGGCGCGGGGCCGTTGATGGTCATGCTCACGCTGGTGCTGGGGTTGCATAAATCAAAGCCCGAATACAGCACCTTCATGTCGTCCAGCGTGGCAATGCTCACGCCCGAATTGCCCACTTTGCCGTAAATGTCGGGGCGAATGGCGGGGTCGTTGCCATACAAGGTGACGGAATCAAACGCGGTGGACAGGCGTTTGGCCGCCATGCCTTCGGAGAGCAACTTGAAGCGTTTGTTGGTGCGAAAGGCATCGCCCTCGCCAGCGAACATGCGGGTGGGGTCTTCGCCTTCGCGTTTGAAGGCGAAGGTACCCGCGGTGTAGGGAAAACTGCCGGGCACGCTGTCCAGCAGCAGCCATTTCAAAATTTCACCGTGGTCTTCAAACCGGGGCAGTGCCACTTTACGAACCTTGGTGCCACTGAGCGAGGTGGTGGTCAGTGGGGTGCGGATTTCTTTGTCCCGAATTTTGACCACGTATTCGTCGCCCGCATAAGCCTTCTGCATGTCGGGCCACTGGGCCAGCAGTTGTTGGTTACCTGCTTGCAGTTGCAACAAACGCTGGGCAGCCAAGTCACCCAAGGCTTGCACGGCATTGGTTTTGTCGGGGTTGGCCTCCTGCAGCATGCGGGCCGACTCGTTCAACTGCTGAATTTGCCGCGCCAAGGTCGCTTGGGTCTGCGCAGTTTTTTTATAGCCCCGCACTGTGTCGGCAATGTCGGCCAAATAACGTACGCGACTGCCAGGCACGATGGGCAGTTGATGGGTGCTGTGGCGGGTAGCCACCAGCGGCAGGCGGCTTTCGCTGGTTTGAAGACCGAGGCTCACCAAATGGGGCAGCAAGGCTTGGTAGAGCGCCGTCACACCGTCGTCATTGAACCGGCTGGCCATGGTGCCGAACACGGGCATGGCCTCGGGTTTGGTGTTCCACGCTTCGCGGTTGCGCTGCACTTGTTTGGCCACGTCACGCAGGGCGTCGAGCGCGCCTTTGCGGTCGAATTTGTTGATGACCACGAACTGCGCAAAATCCAGCATGTCAATTTTTTCAAGCTGGCTGGCGGCACCGAATTCGGGCGTCATCACATAAAGGGGCACGTCCACCAGGGGCACGATGGCGGCGTCGCCCTGGCCGATGCCCGAGGTTTCCACAATGATGAGATCAAACCCCGCCACCTTGCAGGCGGCCAATACATCGGGCAGGGCTTGGCTGATTTCGCTCCCGAAGTCGCGGGTGGCCAGGGAGCGCATGAAAACACGCTGCTGGTTCTGCGCCGCCCCGCCCCAAGGCCCAATGGCATTCATGCGTATGCGGTCGCCAAGCAAGGCACCACCGCTCTTGCGGCGCGACGGATCGATGCTGACCACGGCAATTTGCAGCGCGTCGTTTTGATCCAAACGCAAGCGACGAATCAACTCGTCGGTGAGGGAGGACTTGCCCGCACCGCCCGTACCCGTGATGCCCAGCACCGGCGTTTTGACACCGGCTGCCGCCGCCAGCAATTCAGCGCGCAACGCAGCAGGCACTTGGCCGTTTTCCAGTGCAGTGAGCAACTGCGCCAAGGCGCGGCGCTTGGGTTCTTCACTGCCCTGAATCGCGGCCAGGGTGGACGGTGCATGCACACACAGATCGTGGTCGCAACGCATCACCATCTCACCGATCATGCCTTGCAAACCCATGCGCTGGCCATCTTCGGGGCTGTAAATGCGGGCCACGCCATAGGCTTGCAGCTCGGCAATTTCAGCGGGCACGATGACACCGCCGCCGCCGCCAAACACCTGGATATGCGCACCACCGCGCGCGCGCAGCAAGTCCACCATGTACTTGAAGTACTCCACATGGCCGCCTTGGTAGGAGCTGATGGCAATGCCTTGAACGTCCTCTTGCAGCGCGGCGGTGACCACCTCGTCCACCGAGCGGTTATGCCCCAGGTGGATCACCTCGGCCCCCATGCCTTGCAGAATGCGCCGCATGATGTTGATGGCCGCGTCGTGGCCGTCAAACAGGCTGGCGGCAGTGACGAAACGCACTTTGTGCGTGGGTTTGTAGCTGGCGAGAGCTTTGTACTCGGCGGACAAGTCGGTCATGGCATGGTTCTCAGAAGAAGACGCGGTAGCGTCAGTTCACTTTCAGTCCCTTTAGCGCCGGGTTGGCCGGTGGAAAACGGAGCTGAAGTTGGCTCAGGGTTTGGTGAACCGAGAGGGCGATCATCAAATTGCGGTGGGTTTTGGAGTCAGCCGGCACCACGGTCCACGGCGCCCAGGGCGTGCCTGTGGCTTGAATCATTTGGGCGTAGGCCGCTTGGTAAGCGTCCCACTGCTTGCGGGCCTCTAAATCGCTGGCGGCGAATTTCCACTGTTTGGTGGGGTCGTCCAGTCGCGCCATCAAACGTTCGCGCTGTTCGTTTTTGGAAATGTGTAGAAAAAACTTGCAGATCACCGTGCCCGTCTCGGTCAGCATGCGCTCAAAGTCGTTGATGTGGGCATAACGCTGTCGGGTTTGCGCGGGGGTGATCCAGTCATTCACTGGTGGTACCAGCACATCTTCGTAATGGCTGCGGTTGAAAATCATGACCTCACCTGCACGCGGCACTTGGGCATGAATGCGCCACAGGTAGTCATGCGCAAGTTCATCCTCAGTCGGTGCTTTCCAACCTATGGTGTGAACGCCAAGCGGGCTCATTTGGCCAAATACGCTGCGCACGGTGCCATCTTTGCCACTGGTGTCGGTGCCTTGCAGAATCACCAAGAGCTTGAAACGTTTGTCTGCAAAAAACAAATTCTGCAAACCATCCAGTTCGGTGGCCAAGGCTTGAACCTGGGCTTGGTCAGCCGCTTTGTCGCCACTGCTAAAGGGTTTGCCGCCGGGATCGATGGCGGCCAAATCGAAGCGAGCAGGCTCGGCCAAGCACGCCGTTGCGCAGCGAAAAGCTGCCCACTGCGCGGATCTCACCTGGTTGGTGCTGGCCATGGTTGTCCCCTTGTCTTGTGATTGCATGCGACCAAGCCGTCAGGGCCGGTTGATGCCGTTGGCGAAGTTTAATTGACGTATACGTCAATTGCAAACCGGCATTTTTCCGCTGTTGGTCGGCACCCAAACAAACCCTGAGCCCGGTCATAGGGCCGATTTCGGTTGCACAATGCGCCTCTGTGAACGAAGAGTCCATCCTCATCAAAACAGCAGACGGCGTGTCCGAAATGAACACCCGCGCGCTGCGCCTGAGCCAGCGCCACCGCACCGTGCTGTTTTTGGTGGACGGCAAACGCAGCGCGGCCGTGGTGCGGCGCATGGCGGTGGCAGCAGGTGCCTCGGAGGCTTTGCTGGACGAATTGTTGTCCCTCCGTTTGGTGGCTGAACTGGAGCCCAATCCATTCAACGCCGTCAGTGTGAATACCTCAGCGGGTGAAGGTGTCCAACCCGACATTCCGTTGGACGACTCCTTGCTTCCGCCTTTGCCTCCTTTAGAGGCCAACAGCACCGCCCAGCCGCCCGTGGATCTGCCGGTACTGCAAGCCGTCATGGAAGCGCACGAAGCCAAACAAACCAAGGGCCACGGGCTCGACTTTTCCACGGACGACCCCTACGGCCAAGCCAAAGAGATGCTAATCCGTGCCTTGCAAGAAGAAGCACCGGTCACAGGCTCGCTCACGCTGCTGCGTGTGCGCCGCGCCAAATCGGTCGAAAGCCTGAACAGCTTGCTCGACGAAGTGGAGCAGCGCATCAGCAAACCCAACCGCACCTTGCTGTCCCAACAACTCATGAGCAATGTGAAGCAACTCTTGATCCTGGCCGCCAGCCGGTGAGCACTTAAACGATGGCAGATCAAGGGTTCCTCGCAATCGACGTTGGCAATACCCGGCTCAAGTGGGCGCATTACGAGGCTGCGTTGCCCGGTGCCGAACTTGTCAGCCACGGGGCGGTGTTCTTAGAGAACATTGAACAACTGGCCGAGACGCACTGGAAACACCTGCCCCTACCCGGAGCCATGCTGGGCAGCGTGGTGGCCGGTGAGGGCGTGCGCCGCCGTGTGGAAGAACAAATGGAGTTGTGGGATTTAACGCCCAAGTGGGTGGTGCCCACGCTGGAGGGTGGCGGCATACGCAACGGCTACGACCACCCCAATCGTTTGGGCTGCGACCGCTTTGTGGCCCTGGTCGGCGCACGCCAGCGCGTGCTGGCACAGGGATTGGAACGCCCCGCCCTGGTGGTCATGGTGGGCACCGCCGTCACCGTCGATGCGCTGGACGCCCACGGCCGTTTTCTGGGCGGGCTGATCTTGCCCGGTTTTGGTTTGATGCTGCGCGCCCTCGAACTCGGCACGGCCGGACTCAAAGTGCCCACCGGCGAGGTGGTCGATTTCCCCACCAATACCAGCGACGCCCTCATGAGCGGCGGTGCCCACGCCATCGCCGGTGCGGTGGAGCGCATGCACCGCCAACTGCTGCAACGCACCTGCCAAACTCCGGCACTCTTCATGACGGGTGGCGCAGCGGTGAAGCTGGCGCCCATCACCGATTTGCCCTTTGAAACCGTGGACACGCTGATTTTTGAAGGGCTGTTACAGCTCCAGAGCGAGCGACTTACCGTTTGACAACGGCTGGCATGTTGATCGGCACAGTTCTTGCGCTGGTGAAGTGGTGAAAAAGACGCCTACCCTCGCTGCCGAATCCACCCTGCCCCCCGCGCAATTGCGCGTGCTGCTGATTGGCGATGGTGCGCGGCACGTGGACATCATCCGCGACGAACTCAAACGCCAAGGCCACGAGGTGGTGGGCGTGGTGAACTCGGCCACCTTGATCCACGACATCGTGCTGCGCCTCACGCCCGATGTGGTGATTGTGGACAGCGAATCCCCCACCCGCGACACCCTGGAAAACCTGGCCGTGCTCTCCAGCACCAGCCCACGCCCTGTGGTGGTGTTCAGCGAAGACGCTGCTCAAGACACGATGCGCCGCGCCTTGAAGGCGGGCGTGAGCGCCTATGTGATCGACGGCCTCAAACCCGAGAGACTCACGCCGGTGCTGCAAGTAGCCATTGCGCGCTTTGAACAAGAGCTCGAGTTGCGTGCACAGTTGGCCCAGGCGCAAAACCAAGTATCTGAGAGAAAACTCATCGAACGCGCCAAAAGCCTCTTGATGCGTGACAGCAGCATGAGCGAAGACCAAGCCCACAAACACCTGCGCCGCCTGGCCATGGATCGGGGCATGCGTTTGGCCGACGTGGCACAGCGGGTGATTGACGCGCACGGGCTGTTGCACCCCAAGGGTTGAAGCGCCGGGCTTCTTTCTGTGATTTATTTGTTGCGCCGCACCAAGTTCGCGCACGGGGTGTGCCAAGGCGACGAGAGGAGTTCCGGTTTGGTGCGTTGAGAGTGCCTGCTTGGCCGATCGTCATTCCAGCGCAGGCTGGAATCCAGTGACTGCAACAAAGTGCATCCCCTGGCTCACCCACCACCACCGCCTGGATTCCAGCCTACGCTGGAATGACGGAGGTGATTTGCCTTGCGCTGCCGCACCAGAAACACAAGCTGGCACGGCTCGTGCTACTCACACGGCAACAGTCCGCGCAACGGCGTGCGGGCTGAAGCGAAGAATCGGGCAAAGGCGTCCGACTGCATGGGCTGGTTGTGTTTCACAACAAGGGCTCAGTGGTCGAGGCGCTTTTTTGTTTTTGTGCTGCTTTTTGTTGTTCCTTTTTTATGGAGTGCGCCATGTCTGAAAACAACCACTTGAAACGTGAGGGTCTCATGAGTGAATCGCGTCGCCAACTCATCAAGGGGGGCGCCGCTGCGGCTGTGGCTGCCGCCATGCCAGGTGCCTGGGCCCAAGGCTCGGATGCGCCCGAGAAAAAAGAAGTCAAGATTGGTTTCATTCCGCTGACCGACTGCGCCTCGGTGGTGATGGCCTCGGTGCTGAAATTTGACGAGAAATACGGCATCAAGATCATCCCGAGCAAAGAAGCCTCTTGGGCAGGTGTGCGCGACAAGCTGGTCAACGGCGAACTCGACATGGCCCATGTGCTGTACGGGCTGATCTATGGCGTGCACCTCGGCATCGGCGGCCCCAAGAAAGACATGGCGGTGCTGATGACCCTGAACCACAACGGTCAGGCCATCACCCTGTCCAAAAAGCTGGCCGACGCCAAAGTCGTGGACGGCCCCAGTTTGGCCAAGGCCATGGAGACCGATAAACGCGACTACACCTTTGCACAAACCTTCCCCACCGGCACCCACGCCATGTGGCTGTATTACTGGATGGCCACCTATGGCATCAACCCACTGAAGGACAGCAAAGTCATCACCGTGCCACCGCCGCAAATGGTGGCCAATATGCGCGTGGGCAATATGGACGGCTACTGCGTGGGCGAACCCTGGAACCACCGCGCCATTGCCGACGGCATCGGCATCACCACCGCCACCACACAAGACATTTGGAAAGACCACCCCGAAAAAGTGCTGGGCAGCACGGGCGAATTCGTCAAGAAAAACCCCAATACCGCCCGCGCCGTGATCATGGCTATTTTGGAAGCCAGCCGCTGGATCGACGCCAACTTGTCCAACAAAAACAAGATGGCCGAAACCATCGCTGACAAGAGTTATGTGAACACCAGCGTGGACGTGATCAATCAGCGCATTCTGGGCCGCTACCAAAACGGCCTGGGAAAAACCTGGGATGACGCCAACCACATGAAGTTCTTCAACGACGGCTTGGTCAACTACCCCTACCTGTCCGACGGCATGTGGTTCCTCACCCAACACAAACGTTGGGGCTTGCTCAAAGACCACCCCGATTACCTGGGCGTGGCCAAACAGATCAACCAGATTGATCTCTACAAACAAGCCGCATCGCAGCTCAAGATCAGTGTGCCCAAGAGTGACATGCGCACAGGCAAGATGATCGACGGCGTGGTGTGGGACGGCAGCAACCCGGCCAAATATGCCGACAGTTTCAAGGTCAAGGCTGCCTAAGTGTCGACATCGTCAGATCCTAAGGAGAACACCATGGTCAGCGCTGTATTTCATTCCCCCTTGGAAACGGCCGCCGCCGATGTGGCGGTGGGACGCAAAAACGCCCCGGCCCGCACCACCTCTGCACCAACGAATGCCGTGGGTGCATCGCCGGAAACACCGCCGAGCAACACTGTACGTTTGCCCTCAATTTGGCGTGAGTGGGCATTGAAAATTTTCCCGCCGATCGCAGGTTTGGCCTTGTTGATCGGGGTATGGGGGTTGCTGACGCAAAACAGCACCACCTTCCCCACACCGTGGGCCACCTTTGATGCAGCCGTGAAGCTGTTCTCCGACCCCTTCTACAGCAAAGGCCCCAACGACCAAGGCATAGGCTGGAACGTGCTGTTCTCGCTGGAGCGAGTGGCGCTGGGTTTTGGTTTGGCAGCCGTGGTGGGCATTCCGCTGGGTTTCGTGATTGGACGCTTTGCCGTGCTGGGCCGCATGGTCAGTCCCATCATCAGCTTGCTCAAACCGGTGTCGCCGCTGGCCTGGTTGCCGATTGGACTCTTGGTTTTCAAAGCCGCCAACCCAGCCGCCATTTGGACGATTTTTATTTGTTCCATCTGGCCCATGGTGATCAACACCGCCGTGGGGGTGCAGCGTGTGCCACAAGACTATCTGAACGTGGCCCGTGTGCTGAACCTGAGCGAATGGCGCATCGCCACGCGCATCTTGCTGCCTGCTGTGATGCCCTACATGCTCACCGGTGTGCGCTTGTCGGTGGGCACGGCCTGGCTCGTGATCGTGGCGGCGGAAATGTTGACCGGTGGCGTGGGCATTGGGTTCTGGGTCTGGGACGAGTGGAACAACCTGAACGTCAAACACATCATCATCGCCATCGTGGTGATTGGTGTGGTGGGTTTGTTGTTGGAATGGACATTGATGGCCATTGCCAAACGGTTTGAATACAACTGAAACCCCAGTCGAGGACATGCATCATGAAAACATCTGCTCCCAAACCCACGCTGAAAATTGAAAACGTCGGCATGGTCTTCCCTACCAAACGCGGTCCCTTCGTGGCGCTGCGTGACATCAACTTGGAAGTGGCGCGCGGAGAAACCGTCTCCCTGATTGGTCACTCGGGCTGCGGCAAATCCACCTTGCTCAACCTGGTCGCTGGCCTCACCACGCCCACCAGCGGCGTGCTCTTATTGGAAGACCGCGAACTCAGCGGGCCTGGCCCCGACCGGGGCGTGGTGTTTCAAAACCACTCGCTTCTGCCCTGGTTGAGCTGCCTGGACAATGTTTACCTGGCAGTAGAGCGGGTTTTTGGCGAAAAAGAAAACAAAGCCCAACTCAAAGAACGCTCCCTCGCCGCTTTGAACTTGGTGGGCCTCACCCATGCCAAAGACAAACACCCGGGTGAAATTTCGGGTGGCATGAAACAGCGTGTGGGAATTGCCCGGGCCTTGGCCATGGAACCCAAAATGTTGCTCATGGATGAGCCCTTTGGTGCGCTGGACGCCCTGACCCGCGCCCGTTTGCAAGACGAGTTGATGAAGATTGTGGCGGCTACCGGCAGCACGGTGATGATGGTGACCCACGACGTGGACGAAGCCGTATTGCTATCTGACCGCATCGTCATGCTCACCAATGGGCCCGCTGCCACCATCGGCGAAGTGTTGAAGGTGCCCCTGCCCCCGCTGCGCGAAGCCTTGCGCAACCGCCTGGAAATGGCCCACCACCAGGGTTATTTGGCCGCGCGTGAATCAGTGCTGGAATTTTTGTACAGCAAGCAGGCGCATGTGGAGGCGAAGGCGGCTTGAGATCGGATGTAGTTAACGCCAAACACCCTCACCCCAATATCAACTGCAAACTGTGCTCATAACAAGCCGTCAGCCGATCAAACGTTTCTAACAAGGACTCGCTCGTGCCGCACAAAGTGGCACGGGCGTTGGCGTCCAGCGGACCGCGCAGGGCATGCACCAAATGCAACCACTGCTCGCCTGCCGTGACCAGCAAGGCGCGAATCTCGGCTGAACTCAAAGGCGCGGCTTCTAGTTCGCGCAGGCTGCTTTCAAAGTCTTGCACCGTTTTAGCGGCATCCAACGTCATCGGGTCTTGCAAGACAGACGCGAGCAGCGCCTGCTTGGCCAGTCGCTGCACCCGCATGCGCTGGCGACCGCACAGATTCACCACGGTGAGCCCGGAGCGCCCGCCCGTTGCTGCCAACGCTTGGGTCAGGGTTTCGGCGTTTTGCAACAAGGTTTCAGCGCGTTCGTCGGCGAGTGCCAAAGTATCTGCGACCGTTTTTCCCGCCAGCGCCTCACGCAGCAAAGCCCAAGCCTGTTGCACCTGTTGCAGGGACGGGGCTATGGTGACCGCCAAGGCACTGCCCGCCGTGGCGGTGTTGCCTTGCAGGGCCACCAAAAAAGCCAGGTTGTCTTCAATGCGCTCTACGGCCTCCTCCTGCATGTCGCGCGCGCGCCTAGCGTCCAACCCCAAATGGCGCTGCACCGCCAGCTTAACCAGGCGCTGCGACAGCATGCGCAACTGGCCGCTGCGGTTCATGGCCTGCGCCCACTGGGCGGCCTCAATGACGGAGCGCGACACCTCGGCCACTTGCAGCTTGGCATGCATGGCCGTGCCGCGCAACAAACGAAACGCCTCGTCTTCACCCAACCCCTGCGATTGCATCAGCACACCTTTAGCGCGCTCTACCCACTTGCGATCAGTCAATTGAGTTTGTGCTTGAATGATTTTTTCTTGTTCGGCCTGTCGGTGTGACCAACGCACCAGAGCCATTTGCAGCGCCATTTGCAAGGCGGCGGGCGCCACTTCACCCAAGACCACCTCATTCACCCCTAGGGCCAAGAGATGGGCTAAATCTTGCGGCGAAGGTGCTTGCTCCAACCATATCGTGATGGCGTGGCTTGCGCTGGTTTGCCGCAAGGAAGCCGTGACGACTTCCTCACCGATCAGCTCCGAAACCGTCATTGCATGAAAAATGACTTGATCTGGTGCATGCCCCTTGAGTTCGCGCACCAACTTATTGCACTGCAACAAGCCGCGCGATTCATAACCCAGGCGCGACAGCAAAGCCAGACGCTGGCGCGCGCTGGCCGTGGGTTCAGCTACGAAAGCAACGCTGGGCATGGGTTGAATTTGGGAGTATCTGTACGGGCTTGCACCCGCCATCGGGCACGCGACTTGCATTGTGAGGGCTGCGGGGCAACGACGCCCAGCTTTGATGAGAGACGCGCTTGACCTGTCTTGCTGCTTTTAATTTGGCAAGGGCTTGGTTCAGCCCACCGCGCTCTTACACCCATTCCCTACCTTTTTCTGAGGCTTCTCGCTCATCGCGCGCGGTGTGTGATGGGCCGTTTTCACCCGAGCATTTCTCATGAGTCTTTTTGCGCATGAAAACCAATTCAACATTTGTTGCTCGAGGCACCGGGCCGGGCCGACGGCACTGTTGTTGTCCTTGGACTTTGGCTTTGCAGTTTCGGTGCTCCATCGCGTCGAAATCAGCACCGCGGCTGCGAGGCCTTTGGGCACTCAAGTTGCTTTTTGATTCTCATCATTCACGCAAGGGAAACATCGTATGAAAAAAATGAAACTCGTGATGATTGGCAACGGCATGGCCGGCGTGCGCACGCTCGAAGAATTGCTGAAGATTGCGCCCGACCTCTACGACATCACCGTCTTCGGTGCCGAGCCTCACCCCAACTACAACCGCATCTTGCTCTCTCCGGTGTTGGCGGGGGAACAAACGCTGGATGAAATCGTGCTCAACCCTTTGAGTTGGTACGAGGAAAACCACATCACTCTGCACCTTGGAAAAAAAGTCACCAACGTGGATCGTTTGCGCCGCGTGGTGGTGGCTGAAGACGGCACGCAAGCGGAGTACGACCGCCTGCTCATTGCCACCGGCTCCAACCCATTCATCTTGCCCATTCCCGGCAAAGACCTGCCTGGCGTGATCGCCTACCGCGACATTGCCGACACCAACACCATGATCGAGGCAGCCAAAACCTATAAGCATGCGGTGGTGATTGGTGGTGGCTTGTTGGGCCTGGAGGCGGCCAATGGTTTGATGCTGCGCGGCATGCAGGTCACCGTGGTGCACATTTCACAGTGGCTGATGGAGCGTCAGCTCGACAGCGTGGCGGGCGGCTTGCTGCGTGAGTCTTTAGAGGCACGCGGTCTGCGCTTCCTGATGCAAGCCCAGACCCAAGAACTCATTGCTGGGAAAGACGGCAGAGTGATGGCCGTCAAGTTCAAAGACGGCCAAGAAATTCCCGCCGACTTGGTGGTGATGGCCGCAGGCATACGCCCCAACACCGAACTGGCTCTAAAAATCGGCCTCCACTGCGGTCCTGAAAAACGCGGAGGCATCGTCGTCACCGACACGATGCAAACCGTCACCGACCCACGCATATATTCGGTTGGTGAATGTGCCGCCCACCGTGGCATTGCCTACGGTTTGGTCGCTCCTCTCTTTGAGCAAGGCAAAGTGTGCGCCACCCATTTGGCCGAGTTCGGCATTGGCCGCTACAGCGGCAGCCTCACCAGCACCAAACTCAAAGTCACTGGCATTGATTTGTTCAGCGCGGGCAACTTCACTGGCGGTGAGGGCTTTGAAGAAATCGTGATGAGCGACCCGGCGGGTGGCGTTTACAAAAAACTGGTGATTCAAAACGACCAACTGGTCGGCGCCTGCATGTATGGCGACACCGTGGATGGCAGTTGGTACTTCAAACTGCTGCGCGAGGGCCGCGAAATTTCCGACATCCGCGACAAGCTCATGTTCGGTGAATCCAATATTGGCGACACCGGCCACGAAGGCCACAACAAAGCCGCCGCCATGGCAGACAGCGATGAAGTCTGCGGTTGCAACGGGGTGAACAAAGCCACCATTTGCAAAGCCATCAAAGAAAAAGGCTTGTTCACGTTAGAAGAAGTGCGCAAATGCACCAAAGCCAGCGCCAGTTGCGGTTCTTGCACGGGTTTGGTGGAACAGTTATTGATGTTCACTGCCGGTGGCGACTACTCTGCCGCCCCCACCAAAAAAGCCATGTGCGGCTGCACCGACCACAGCCACGAGGAAGTGCGTCAGGCGATACGCATTGTCAATCCTGATGGCAGCAAGTTGCTGACCATCGACGCCGTGTACAAACAACTGGGCTGGCGCACGCCCAATGGCTGCTCGACTTGTCGTCCGGCCATCAACTACTACCTCATCAGCACCTGGCCCAAAGAAGCCAAAGACGATCCACAAAGCCGCTTCATCAACGAACGCAGCCACGCCAACATTCAAAAAGACGGCACCTACAGCGTGATTCCACGCATGTGGGGTGGGGAGACAACCGCTGACGAGTTGCGCCGCATTGCCAATGCGGTGGACAAGTACAACATTCCCACCGTCAAGGTCACCGGCGGTCAGCGCATTGACTTGCTGGGCGTGAAGAAAGAAGACCTGGTGGACGTGTGGAAAGACATCGGCATGCCCAGCGGCCATGCTTATGCCAAAGCCCTGCGCACCGTGAAAACCTGCGTGGGCTCGGAGTGGTGCCGTTTTGGTACGCAAGACAGCACCCAAATGGGCAAAGACCTGGAACGCGCCATGTGGCGAATGTATGCGCCCCACAAGGTGAAGTTTGCGGTGAGCGGTTGCCCGCGCAACTGCGCCGAGGCCGGCATCAAAGATGTGGGCATCATCGGCGTGGAATCGGGCTGGGAGATGTATGTGGCGGGCAACGGAGGCATCAAAACCGAAGTGGCCCACTTCTTCACCAAACTCAAAACGCCGGAAGAGGTGCTGGAGTACACCGGCGCGTTTTGTCAGCTTTACCGCGAAGAAGGTTGGTACCTGGAGCGGACCGTTCACTATGTGAGCCGCGTGGGCCTAGACTATGTGAAGAAAAAAATTCTTGACGACGCGGCAGGTCGCAAAGCGTTGTGGGAACGCTTGCAGTTCTCGCTGGATGGTGAGCCCGACCCCTGGTTTGAGTTTGACAAGGCGGCGGTGGACACGCGGCAGTTTGCGCCCGTACAAGCCATTCATTTGACAGAAAAAGTTTAAAAGAGAAGGCCTCAGCACCATGAGTCAATGGATCCCCATCTGCCGCGTTGAAGACATTCCCGTGTTGGGCTCGCGCCGCGTAGCACGCGACCAGGCCTGCGACGTGGCCATATTCCGCAATGCCGATGACAAGGTCTTCGCCCTGCTCGACCGCTGCCCACACAAGGGCGGCCCCTTGAGCCAAGGCATTGTGTTTGGCGAGAGCGTGGCCTGCCCGCTGCACAACTGGACCATAGGCTTGGCTGACGGCTGCGCCAAAGCACCGGACGAAGGCTGCACCCAGCGGTTTGCGGTGAAGGTGGAGGCGGGAGAGGTGTCACTCGACCAGAACGAGTTGCGCACCTTGGCGCTGGGGCCGTTCGTGGCCTCGGCAGGCCAAGCCTCGGGCGACGAGGAAAAGACCTGATGGATACGCCCGACCAGGCACTTCGACAAGCTCAGTGCGAACGGAGGTGGGACGGCGTCCTCCTCCCTACCGTTCGGGCTGAGCCCGTCGAAGCCCTCCCTGAGCTTGTCGAAGGGCACTGATGACCGCCCCTCAAGAAACCAAGTCCACCTGCCCCTACTGCGGCGTGGGCTGCGGCGTCATCATTGAAAGTCAGGGCGCGCAAATCACCGGGGTGCGTGGCGACCCCGACCACCCGGCCAACTTTGGCCGTCTGTGCAGCAAGGGCAGCACCTTGGCCCTCACCGCCACCGCGCCCATCACGCTGCACAGCCGTTTGTTGCAACCACTGCGGCGTATCAAACACGGGGCGCCCGCTTATGCGGTGAGCTGGGAGGATGCCTTGCATGAAGCCACGGAACGTTTCGGCAGCATCATTGAGCAGCATGGCCCCGACGCTGTGGGTTTTTACCTCTCAGGCCAATTGCTCACCGAGGACTACTACGTCTTCAACAAACTCGGCAAGGGTTTGATCGGCACCAACAACGTCGACACCAACTCCCGCCTTTGCATGAGCAGCGCCGCCGCCGGCTACAAAGCCACGCTGGGGGCAGACTCACCGCCATGCAATTACGATGACCTGGCGTTGGCCCACACGCTTTTCATCTCCGGCTCCAACACCGCCTGGGCGCATCCCATCTTGATGCGCCGCATCGAAGACGCACGCCGCGCCAACCCGCAGCAGCGTTTGATCGTGGTGGACCCGCGCAAAACCGAAACGGCTGACATGGCCGAGTTGCATTTGCAAATTCTGCCCGGCAGTGACATTGCGCTGTACCACGGCATGCTGCATTTGATGTTGTGGGAGGGCTGGATAGACGCCGCCTACATCGCCGCCCACACCCAAGGTTTTGATGCACTGAAGGCGAGGGTGCGCGAATACACCCCCGCCCACACCGCCCGCCTCACCGGCTTGAAAGAAGCAGACATTGTTCAAGCCGCCACCTGGTTTGCCGGATTGGACGCAGGCACGGTCAACAGAAAACCCACCCTCAGCCTCTACTGCCAAGGCCTGAACCAAAGCAGCAGCGGCACCGCCAAAAACGCCGCCCTCATCAACCTGCACCTGGCCTGCCGTCAAATTGGTGTGCCAGGTGCTGGGCCTTTCTCGCTCACCGGCCAACCCAATGCCATGGGCGGGCGCGAAGTGGGCGGCATGGCGAATTTGCTCTCGGCCCACCGCGACCTGGCCAACCCCACCCACCGCGCCGAAGTGGCGCAGCTTTGGGGCGTGCCCGAGGTGCCCGCCAAGCCCGGCAAAACCGCAGTGGAAATGTTTGAAGCTGCTGCTGAAGGTGAGATCAAAGCGCTGTGGATAGCCTGCACCAACCCGGCCCAATCCCTGCCCGACCAAACCTTGGTGCGCAAAGCCCTGCAACGCTGTGAGTTCGTGGTGCTGCAAGAAGCCTTCACCACCGCCACCTCGCCCTATGCCCACCTGCAACTGCCCGCCACCAGTTGGGGTGAAAAACAAGGCACGGTGACCAACAGCGAACGCCGCATCAGCCGGGTGCGCCCCGCAGTGACCCCACCTGGTGAAACGCGGGGCGATTGGCAAATAGCACGCGACTTTGCGCAGCAACTGCAAGCGCGCTTGAAACCGGGCACGCCGCCGCTGTTCAACTACCCCAGCGCTGAATCCGTGTGGAACGAACACCGCGAAACCACCCGGGGCCGCGACCTGGACATCACCGGCCTGTCCTACGCCATGCTGGAGACCCAAGGCCCGCAGCAATGGCCCTTGCCCGAAGGACAGGCACAAGGCAAAGCCCGGCTCTATGAACACGGCGTTTTCCCCACCGCCAACGGCAAAGCCCAATTTTTTGATGCTCCCTTCACCCCTTTGGCCGAACCCCGCGACGCACGTTTTCCCTTCAGCCTCATCACTGGCCGCCTGCGCGACCAATGGCATGGTGGCAGCCGCACCGGCACCGTGGGCCGCTTGTTCGGCCATGTGCCCGAGCCTGTGGTCGAGTTGCACCCGCAAGACCTGCAACGGCTGCGCTTGAACGAGGGTGATTTGGTTCACCTCACCTCGCGCCGCAGCTCCATCATCCTGCCCGTGCAAGAGAGCACGCAGGTGGCCACCACCCAAGCGTTTGTGGCCATGCACTGGGGCGAAGAATTTCTCTCCGGCAAAAATGGCCACCAGGATGCGGCCACCGGCATCAACGCTCTCACCACCCGCGCTTACTGCCCCAGCTCCAAACAACCCGAGCTGAAGCACAGCGCGATCAAGGTGCTGAAAGCAGAACTACCCTGGCGACTCACCGCCATGGCCTGGTTCAGCGACGATGCACTGCCCGTGGTGCGCCGCCAGTTGCAAGGCCTGCTCGCACGTTTTGACTATGCAGTCCTCGTTCCCTTCGGCCACCAACGCAATGGCTTGCTGCTGCGTGCAGCGGCTGCTGAAGTACCCACCACCGATTGGGTGTTGGAGCTAGAAACGCTGTTTGGTCTGGGCCAGCAGGAGCCCCAGGTGCTGCGCTACGAAGACAAAAAACGCGGCCAACGCCGCGCCCTGCGTTTGGTGACGGCTGGCGGCGAACGCCGCCTAGACGCCTTCTTGCTCGCAGGGGACGCCAGCGCCCAAAGCTGGATGCGCAGCATGCTGCAAACCGAACAAGCCACGCCCTCACAAGCGCACCGTCTGCTCGCCGCCAGTGCCAAACCACCTGCGGACGCCGCCCCCGCCAGCCCCCAGGTGTGCAACTGCTTCAACATCAACGCCGATCAAATCAGCAGCACGCTGCAACGCTGCACAGGTTCTGCCGACGAGCGCTTGGCGCAGTTGCAAGGCGAACTGAAGTGCGGCACGCAATGCGGCTCGTGCTTGCCGAGCTTGCGTGAGCGGGTGCGGCAGAGTTTGACGGCGGCTTGACGGTCAACGGGAGAACATCATGCAGACCACACCCACTTCCACCCCCACTGTCTACCTCGTCGGCGCAGGCCCCGGTGACCCCGAACTGCTCACGCTCAAAGCCGCCCGCACCCTGCGCGAAGCCAACGTCATCTTGTGCGACGACCTCGTGGACCCGCGCGTGCTCGAACACGCATCCACCACCGCCCGCGTGCTCTACGTGGGAAAACGCGGCGGCTGCCCCTCGACCGACCAACGCTTCATTCACCGCGTGATGATCCGCGAAGCCAACAACGGCATGAAAGTGGTGCGCCTCAAAGGCGGTGACCCCTTTGTGTTCGGCCGTGGCGGCGAAGAAGCCGACGCCTTGCGCGCAGCCGGTTTGCAAGTGGAAGTTGTCAGCGGCCTCACCGCCGGCCTGGCCGGCCCCGCTTCCATCGGCCTGCCCACCACAGACCGCCGCCACACCCCCGGCGTGGCCTTGGTCACCGGCCATGCCAAGGAAGGAAGCGAAGGCCCCAACTGGACTGCCCTCGCCCAAAGCGGCCTCACCCTCGTCATCTACATGGGCGTGGCGCGGGCTGAACACATCGTGAGGGCCTTGATGGAAGGTGGACTCTCACCGGAAACCCCCGCAGCCATCATCAGCGCCGCCCACACGCCGCAGCAGCGACAGGCAGTGTGTGTGTTAGACCGATTGGTGAGCACCATTGCCGAACAGGGTTTGGTCAGCCCGGCGCTGTTGGTGATTGGGGATGTGGTGCGGGTGGCACCCATGTGGGCGGAGCAGGAAGACGCGCAGCAGGAATGGTTGGCCGTCGTGCGTTAAGCCAAGAGCACAACAACGCCATTCACGGTTGCCGTTGTCGCAGCCGCACCATTTTTCAACCCACCGCCACACCCACCGAAAGGCCAGGCAATACATCCGCAGGACTTCGTACCCCGCCGCCGCCGACCTTCAGCACATGGGTATAAATCATGGTGGTGGACACATCAGCGTGCCCTAGCAACTCCTGCACCGTGCGAATGTCATAACCCGCTTGCAACAAATGCGTGGCGAACGCATGGCGCAAAATGTGCGGCGTCGCTGGCTTTTGAATGCCTGCCACTTGCACCGCTCGTTTGAAGGCGCGCTGAAATGTTTGGTCGTACAAGTGGTGGCGGCGCACCACCCCAGAACGCGGGTCGGTCGAATGCGTGGCCTGCGGGAACACCCAAAACCAAGTCCAGGATGAACCGGCCCTTGGGTATTTGCGCTCCAGTGCATCGGGCATGGCCACACCGCCGCAGCCCTGAGACTGGTCCGCCGCCCACAACACCCTGGCCCGCCCCAACTGTTCGCGCAATGCGGGCACCAATGACTGCGGCAACATCACCACTCTGTCTTTGCTGCCCTTGCCCTCGCGCACCACGATGGCCTGGTGCTCAAAGTCCACATCTTTCACACGCAATTGCAGCGCCTCATGAATTCGCATGCCGGTGCCATAAAGCAATTGCGCCAGCAAGCGGTGCTCGCCTTGCAGCAGCGTCAAGGTGCTGGCCACCTCCTCGCGGCTTAACACGATTGGCAATCGGCGTTGCACTTGGGGCCGCCCAATCTCCGCCATCCAAGGCAAATCCACACCCAAGACCTTGCCGTAAAAAAACAGCAGCGCAGACAAAGCCTGTCGGTGGGTGGACGCCGACACGCCGCGCTCATTCACCATGTGCGTGAGAAAACGCTCCACCTCAGGCCCGCCCAACTCACGCGGGTGCCGCAGTCCATGAAAACGAATGAAGGCGCGCACCCAATACACATACGCATCCTCGGTACGGCGGCTGTAGTGCAGGTAGCGGATGCGCTCGCGCAGCTGGTCCAGCACCTTGACCGATTGCAGCCCAGGCCACTTGGCCGCCTTGCGTGCAGGCGCGTGCCGGGCGTTGGGCGCAGCGGAAAACTGTGGCAGCATTCGGTGCAAATGCGACTCAGGCATGCAGGCCTCCGAGGGAGATGCGTCTGGGGATTACAACCGGCGGCCATGGATGAAAAAGCCTGCCGGATTTGACGATTTTGTTATAACTGTATGAAACAACAGTGTTTATGTCAAAAACCCAATATTCATGCGGCCTGCAGGCCGACAGCACCGCCGGATTTAGGGAGACAGGCGACGGTGTTACGCAGCAAAGCTGTCGCCCGATAACACGTTATGCCTCTAAACCACTTATCCCTAGCCACACACAAAAGGAAACTCGACGTGTCACTCAAAGCCATCATTCTTGCACTTCCTCTGTTTACTGCCCCGCACATCTGTCTTGCTCAAGAGCTTGAGAAAAACGGACTGCCATGCGTTGCCGAAATTTGCTTGGGCGATGGAATCGCCGAACTGTCAAAGGTTCAATGGGATCGCGCAAAGAACCCATTCAGTAGTCCGCAAAAGCAGCTTTATACCGCTACTCGAAAAGTTTCCGAAGGAGAAATGAAACTGGTGCAATCCAGATTTCGAGGTGACTTGGGGCAGGCTGCTCCGTTTCTGTAT
>JBJTHI010000199.1:0-6891 GCA_046094425.1 Burkholderiales bacterium
CATTCCTTCGCGCGCAGGCGCAAAAGGCCATGAGTCTGACGCTCGACGTTCAAATCGTCATCAGACCAAAACACCAAATTCAGCAAGCAAATCATTAACTTACGACACCCTGATGTGAAAACGTTGGGACACTACTGATAAAACATAACAACACACACGGTTCGGGCGACCCTTCGACAAGCTCAGGAGTAAACGCAGGGCTGCGCCTTGTCGAAGCCAGCGCATAGCTCGTACCAACCCTTCGACAAGTCCTGTACTGAGCCCCGTCGAAGGGTCAGGGCGAACGGGTTTGGTGTGCCATGAATTTTGAAAATGCCAACAGCGACCGATACCACTGCCACCATTGGACGAAACACCACGGACGACTCGTCAGTGGCGGTGGTGTCGCTGTACAAAAAACAAATCAAAATTTACCCGCGTGCGGTGCGCGGTTGGTTTGCGTCCTGGCGCTGGGCCTTGGTGTGGGCGACGCAGTTGGTTTTTTACGGGCTGCCGTGGTTGACGTGGAATGATCGACCTACGGTGCTCTTTGACCTGGCGGCGCGGCGGTTTTTCATTGGCCCCCTGGTGCTTTATCCGCAGGACTTCATTTACCTCACTGGTTTATTGATTCTGTCGGCCTACGCACTTTTCTTGTTCACTGCCGTGGCAGGCCGACTGTGGTGCGGCTACGCCTGCCCGCAAACTGTCTATACCGAATTGTTCATGTGGGTGGAGCACCACCTGGAGGGCGACCGCGCCGCGCGCATGAAGCTCGATGCAGCGCCGTGGTCAGTGAACAAGCTGCTGCGCAAGGGCGGCAAACAAGCCATTTGGTTGCTGATGGGCCTGTTCACTGGCTTCACCTTCGTGGGTTACTTCACGCCTATACACACCCTGGCGCAAGAGGCCGCAACCAGCCTGGGGCTGGCGGCAGGCACGGTGGGTCTTGGCCCCTGGGAAACTTTCTGGATCTTGTTCTACGGCTTTGCCACCTACGGCAACGCCGGTTATATGCGCGAGCAAGTCTGCAAATACATGTGCCCCTATGCGCGTTTTCAAAGCGCCATGTTTGATAAAGATACCCTCATCGTCAGCTACGACGGCAAACGCGGTGAGCCGCGCGGCTCGCGCCCACGCTCTGCCGACCCCAAAGCGCTGGGCAAGGGCGATTGCATTGACTGCGGTTTGTGCGTGCAAGTCTGCCCCACCGGCATCGACATCCGCAACGGCCTGCAATACGAATGCATCGGTTGCGCAGCCTGTGTCGATGTGTGCAATGGGGTGATGGAGAAAATGAACTACCCCCCAGGCTTGATCCGTTTGGACACACAAAACAGCATGGCCCAGGGCTGGTCGCGCGCCCAGGTGCTGGGGCGTATTTTTCGCCCCCGGGTGCTGATTTACAGCGCGGTGCTGTTGCTCATTGGCGGCGCGTTCATCGCCAGTTTGCTTACGCGCACGCCCTTCCGTGTGGACGTGGTGCGCGACCGGGGTACGCTAGCGCGTGTGGTGGATGAAGGCAGCATCGAAAACGTGTATCGCCTGCAAGTCATGAACGCCAGGGAGGTTGATGCGAGTTTTCGGGTCTCGGTGGCGGGACTCAACGGCTTGAAAGTGGTGTCGGAGCCGGATGTGACTGTCCCCGCCACGCAGTCGCGTTGGTTGCCGGTTCGTGTGCAGTTGCCCTTTGCAGCCGCCGCTGCCTTGTCGCCTGCGGCCTATCCGGTGGAGTTCTTGATTGAGTCCGTCTCGACCGACAGGGAAATACCCCGCCAGGTGGTACACGAAAAGTCCACCTTTGTTTTACCGCGTTAAATCCACTCAAGGAGCCCTAGCCATGAAAGCATCCCCAACAAATGATGAACGCGCCAGCGCCCCTTGGTGGAAGCAACCCATGTGCTGGGTGGTCATCGGGGGGCCGGCCTCGGTGGTGGTGGCCAGTCTTGCCACGGCGGTGATCGCCTGGAAACACATCGACCCCATCATTCAAGAAGACAAAAGCGGTGCCAGCAAGGTGGTGCTGCAAGGGCCGCCAGGTTCGTCCATGGGGCCTGCGGTTCAGGGTCGCAATCATGCCGCGACGGCGGGCAAGTAAGCAAAGGGCCTCACCATGCTCAAGCGCAGCTTATTGATCGTGTTGTGGCCCGCGTTTTTGATGGCCGGGGTGCTGGAGATTTTGGTGTTCGCCTTGGTCAACCCCAGCGATTTGCACAGCCTCAGCGGGCAGGCACTGTTGTGGTCAGATCAAGCCATCTACACGGTGAGTTTTCTGGTGTTCTGGGCCATCATCAGTGCTGCCGGTGGCATGACCTGGTTGTTGCATCAAACAAACGAGGCCATCAACACGAAGAGTTTCCGTTGACCAGCTTTTTTAAGCCTGGAACATCGGCAATGTGAATTTGGCGCTGCTTCACTTCCAACATGCCGTCTTCTTGGAATTTGGAGAAGGTTCGGCTGACCGTCTCCAGCTTGAGCCCCAAATAGCTGCCAATTTCTTCGCGTGTCATGCGCAACACCAGCGAAGAGGCTGAAAAACCGCGTGTCTCCAGGCGTTGTGTCAAATTCAGTAAAAACGCCGCGACCCTTTCCTCGGCACGCATGCTGCCTAGTAGCAGCATCACACCATGGTCACGCACGATCTCTCGGCTCATGATCTTGTGGAATTGGCGCTGCAACTCGCCGAAATCCCGCGAGAGGTCCTCAAGCTGCGCGTAGGGAATCACGCAGACCCGGGAATCCTCCAGCGCTACGGCGTCGCAGGAATGACGATCTGTGCTGATGCCGTCCAATCCCAACAACTCGCCTGCCATCTGGAAACCAGTAACCTGATCGCGGCCATCTTCGGATGCGACACAGGTTTTAAAAAACCCCGCTCGCACGGCGTAAAGCGAGTCAAAGGGGTCGCCCGATCGAAACAGCGTGGCACCCCGGGGCACGGATTTACGCACCGAGACAAGGGCATCCAACCGCTCCAAATCGGGGCGCGACAAACCCACGGGCAAACACAACTCTCTCAAGTTGCAACTGGAACAAGCAACTTTGAATGCTTCAGGCTTAATGGGCACGACGGTGTTCATGCTGCACATTATGGCCCTCGCCCCGAGCTTGATTCAGATCAAGGCAAGGCCCCAGTGTTTTGGGCACATTGGCCCCATGACACCACCCACAGACCTTGCACCACAACCTTTGCTCTCGCGGGAACGCCTGCGCCAGTTCGACGTGCCGGGCCCCCGCTACACTTCCTACCCGACCGCCGATCGGTTTGTGGAGGCTTTCACGCCCGAAGACTACCGCCAAGCCCTGTGGTCTCGTGCCACCGGGGTCGGCACGGTAGGCGGGGCGTCGCCCTTGTCGGTGTATGTGCACATTCCGTTTTGTGAGTCGGTTTGCTATTACTGTGCTTGCAACAAAGTCATCACCAAACACCACGAGCGGGCCGCCGAATACGTCGCTGCTCTAGAACGGGAAATGGCTCTGCATGCCCAGGTACTGGGTGCGGGCCAGGTGGTGTCGCAATTGCATTTGGGGGGCGGCTCGCCTACGTTCTTGAGCGATGGCGAACTCTGCCGTTTGATGGACAGTTTGCGCCAGGTGTTTCGGTTTGCTCGAGGCGCTGAAGTGTCGATTGAGGTCGATCCGCGCACGGTGACTTCAGCCCGTTTGAAGCACCTGCGCGATTTGGGCTTCAACCGCCTGAGTCTTGGCGTGCAAGACTTCGATCCCGCCGTGCAGCGCGCGGTGCACCGCGTGCAAAGCGAGCAATTGGTGGAGGAGTTGATGCGCCAGGCGCAGGCGCTGGGTTTTGCGTCCACCAATGTGGACTTGATTTACGGCTTGCCCAAGCAAACCCCATTATCTTTGCAGCGCACCGTTGACAAGGTGAGCCGCCTGCGGCCAGACCGCATTGCCCTTTACGGCTACGCGCATTTGCCCCAGCGTTTCAAACCGCAGCGCCGAATTGATCCCGCTGCTTTGCCGCCCGCCAGCGAGAAAGTCCACATGCTGTCGTTGGCCATTGCTGGTTTTGAAAAAGCGGGTTACCACTACATCGGCATGGATCATTTCGCCCTGCCCAGCGACAGCCTGGCTGTGGCCAAACGTCAGGGCCGCCTGCATCGCAATTTCCAGGGTTACAGCACCCAGCCGGATTGCGATTTGATCGGCCTGGGCGTGTCCTCGATTGGTCGCGTGGGGGGAACCTACAGCCAAAACGCGAAAACCTTGCCCGAGTATTACGACGCCATTGACCAAGGACGTTTCCCGGTGGTGCGTGGTTTGGCTTTGAGTCGCGACGACTTGGTGCGGCGCGCCGTCATCATGGCCTTGATGTGCCAGGGCAGGGTGGAATACGAATCCATCGCCCTGGCCCATTTGATCGACGTAGAAGACTACTTTGCTAGAGAGCTGTCGCAAATGCAAGATTTGCAAGATCAAGGCTTGGTGCGTTTGGAACCCGGAGCGGTGGAGCTGACGCCTATGGGGTGGTACTTTGTGCGTGCGGTCGCTATGGTGTTCGACCGCCATTTACAAGTGGATAAAACGCGCGAGCGTTTCTCCAAAATCATTTGATTTGAACGGTGCCTGAGAGATGAACACCACCTTGGCCGCCACCGCGTTGTTGATGGGCCTGGCGGGCAGCCCGCACTGCGCCGCCATGTGCGGCGCTGCCTGTGCGGGGGTGGTGAAGCGCTGCGGCGGCCACAGCCCCCAGTCGGCCATCACCGCACTGCATGTGGGGCGTGTGCTGAGTTACGCCCTGGCGGGGGCATTGGTCGCTGCCAGTGCCAATGCCTTGGCGGCCTGGAGCCAGGAGCTGCGCTGGTTGCAACCGTTTTGGGGCATATTGCATGTGGCGGCGCTTGTCTTGGGGCTTCACCTGTTGTGGGCCGGTCGGCAGCCCATGTGGATGGCGGCTTGGGGGCAGGGAACGAGCCGGTCGGTGCAGGCACCATCTGCTGCCACCGTTTCTTTCCAGCGCCGTGGTTCCTTCAAAGCGGGTTTGTGGGGCCTTGCCTGGGCTGCCTGGCCTTGCGGTTTGTTGCAGTCGGCTTTGCTTGTGGCGGCACTGTCGTCAACAGCGGCCGAAGGTGCCGGTTTGATGACCCTTTTTGCGCTGGGATCTGCCGCGGGTTTGTGGGTCACACCTTGGGTGTGGCTCAAGATTCAGGGCGCCACCGGTTTGGGTAAGTTGTCGTCCAGCGCGGCTGTTCGCCTGGCAGGTGCCTTGCTCGCGGGTGCATCAGGGTGGGCGCTATCGCATGGGATGGGGGCCGCTTCCTGCCGAACTTTTTGTTGATACAGACACTGCATGGACAGGTCGATGAAAGCGCATGCCCTTAGAATCCCGCCCGTCCAGGCTTCTAGGTTGAGCCTGTCGATTCACCTGGGTTTCACGCCATTCAGCGGAGCTTCAAGCACATGTACCAACACATCAAGGTGCCCGAAGGCGGGCAAAAAATCACCGTCAACAGCGACTATTCGTTGAACGTGCCCGATCAACCCATCATTCCTTACATTGAGGGGGATGGCACCGGGTTTGACATCACCCCGGTGATGATTAAAGTGGTCGATGCCGCTGTGAACAAAGCCTATGGCGGCAAAAAGAAAATCCACTGGATGGAAATTTACGCTGGTGAAAAATCCACCAAAGTTTATGGCCCAGACGTGTGGTTGCCCGAAGAAACACTCAAGGCCCTGCGTGAGTATGTGGTGTCCATCAAAGGCCCGCTGACCACGCCCGTGGGCGGCGGCATTCGTTCCTTGAACGTCGCTTTGCGCCAAGAGCTCGACCTCTACGTTTGCCTGCGCCCAGTGCAGTATTTCAAAGGCGTGCCATCGCCCGTGAAAGAACCCGAAAAAACCAATATGGTCATCTTCCGTGAAAACTCGGAAGACATTTACGCTGGCATTGAATACGAAGCCGAAAGCGACAAAGCCAAGAAGGTCATCAAATTCCTGACCGAAGAGATGGGCGTGACGAAAATTCGTTTCCCCGGAACCTCGGGCATCGGCATCAAACCCGTGAGCCGTGAGGGCACGGAGCGCCTGGTACGCAAAGCGATTCAATACGCCATTGACAACGACAAGCCCAGCGTCACCATCGTGCACAAGGGCAACATCATGAAGTACACCGAAGGTGGCTTCCGTGATTGGAGTTATGCCTTGGCGCAGCGCGAGTTCGGTGCCGAGTTGATTGACGGCGGCCCCTGGTGCAAGTTCAAGAACCCGAAAACGGGCAAAGACATTGTCGTCAAAGATTCCATCGCCGACGCCTTCTTGCAGCAAATTTTGCTGCGTCCCGCCGAATACTCGGTGGTGGCTACCTTGAACTTGAACGGCGACTACATCTCCGACGCGCTGGCGGCACAAGTGGGCGGCATAGGCATTGCCCCGGGTGCCAACTTGTCTGACTCGGTGGCTTGTTTTGAAGCTACCCACGGCACCGCCCCCAAGTACGCTGGCAAAGATTATGTGAATCCAGGTTCGGAGATTTTGTCCGCCGAGATGATGCTGCGCCACATGGGCTGGACCGAAGCGGCTGACCTGATCATCAGCTCGATGGAGAAGTCCATCCTGTCGAAGAAGGTCACCTATGACTTCGCTCGCCTGCTGGACGGTGCCACCCAGGTGTCGTGCTCCGGCTTTGGTCAGGTCATGATCGACCACATGTGATGTGCTCAGGCCGGCTGGTCCGGCCTGTTTCGCGAGCGTGAGCCGCGAAAGCAAAAGCCCGCCATTGGCGGGCTTTTTTCTGTGCGGGCGTCTTTGGTCAGCGCTGCTCAGTGAGGCAGGCTGCGGCCCGCGCCTGGGCTGTCCAGAAAGTGCAGGTCGTTCAGGACGTCCGCACTGCCGCCTTGAACGTGGTCGACATGTTCATCGTCAGCGCCTGTGGACACAGGCTGGATGTTC
>JBJTHI010000200.1:0-31099 GCA_046094425.1 Burkholderiales bacterium
CGACCTGCAGCTTGGCCGCTTTTGGGTGCTGGACCCGTCGGGCCGGCCGGTCGATCGCGCGGTGCGCTCCGTCCAGGCCCACAGCGGCGCGGCCGAACTCGGCCCCTACCGGCACTACATGCAAAAGGAAATTTTCGAGCAACCCAAGGCCATTGCCGACACGCTCGACGCGGTGTTGTCCATTACCCCTGAACTCTTCGGCGATGGTGCCCACCGCATTTTCAAAGACGTGGACTCGGTGCTCATCCTGGCTTGCGGCACCAGCTACTACAGCGGTTCTGTCGCCAAGTACTGGCTCGAGAGCATTGCCAAAATTCCCACCAGCGTGGAGATTGCCAGCGAGTACCGCTACCGCGACAGCGTACCCAACCCGCGCACCTTGGTGGTCACCATCAGCCAAAGCGGCGAAACCGCCGACACCCTGGCCGCCCTCAAACATGCCCGCAGTTTGGGCATGGAACACACCCTCACCGTCTGCAACGTGGCTACCAGTGCTATGGTGCGCGAATGCCGCTTGGCCTACATCACCCGCGCGGGCGTTGAGGTGGGTGTGGCCTCCACCAAAGCCTTCACCACCCAGCTTGTGGGCCTGTTCCTGCTGACCCTGGCCCTGGCCAAAACACGCGGCCACTTGAGCGAATCCAGCGAGGCTGAACACCTCAAAGCCCTGCGCCACCTGCCCGTCGCCGTGCAAGCCGTGCTGGCGCTGGAACCCCAAATCATCGCCTGGGCCGAAGAATTCGCAGGCAAAGAAAACGCCCTCTTCCTAGGGCGCGGCCTGCACTACCCGATTGCACTGGAAGGCGCACTCAAGCTCAAAGAAATCAGCTACATCCACGCCGAGGCCTACCCCGCCGGTGAACTCAAACACGGCCCACTCGCTTTGGTGACCGCCGAGATGCCCGTCGTCACCATCGCCCCCAACGACGCCTTGCTGGAAAAACTCAAAAGCAACCTGCAAGAAGTGCGCGCAAGGGGCGGCCAGCTGTATGTGTTCGCCGACGGCGACAGCCACATCACCCCCAGCGAAGGCTTGCACGTCATCCGCATGCCCGAACACTACGGCGCCCTCTCCGCCATCCTGCACGTGGTGCCGCTGCAATTGCTGGCGTATCACACGGCCTGTGCGAGGGGGACGGATGTGGACAAGCCCAGAAACTTGGCCAAGAGCGTGACGGTCGAATGACCGTCACGCTCTTGGGCGGCGAAGCCGCGAGCCGCAGGCGCTACGACTTGCGCCACATCCGCGAGGTTCTAAGCTTGGCCACGTTGTCAGCTGCGAAACAATTGGTGGAGGGTGAACCCGCTGACCTCAGTCGGATCGTGGCCAAGGTCATATAGCCGGGGACCACATGTCTCTCTCGCAACATCAAGACCACCGCGGACGCTCCAGAACCGAACAGCATCGCCAAGGCCTGCCCACCAGTAGTGGTGCTCGCCGAGGAACATCAGTGCAATATGTATTGGCGGAATACACACCCTTGCGTTCTAGCTAGAGCCGGGCTAAGATACTCGCATGAACGAAATCATCGGCATGCACGAGGCAAAGTCCACGCTCTCACAACTGGTTCAGCGCGCTGCGGCCGGTGAGACGATCCTGATCGGGCCACACGGTCGTGCGGATGCAAAGTTGGTTGCGGTGGATGCCCCGGTGCGCGTAAAGCGTCGCATTGGAATCCTCAAGGGCAAGCTGAACCTCCCCCGGGACTTTGACGCACCCTTGCCGGATGACGTGCTTCGCACGTTTGAGGGCGAGGCATGAGGATGCTCTTGGATACGCACATCCTCCTGTGGGCGTTGGCTGGGCACCAAAACGTCAAGCCCTTGGTGCCACGGCTCTTGGATGATGACAACCAAATCTTCTTCAGTGTCGCTTCCCTTTGGGAGATCGCCATCAAAGCGGGAATTGGCAAACTTGACGCCGATGCCGCCGTTGTGCGTCGCGCGGCACGCGACAGTGGCATTGAAGAGCTATCAGTCTTGGGCAGTCACGTTGAAGCGCTCAAGGGCTTGCCAGACCATCACCGCGACCCGTTCGACCGTTTACTTGTTGCGCAAGCCATTGCAGAACCGATGTTGCTTCTTACAGCGGATTCGGTCGTTGCCCGGTACGGTGCGAACGTGGAGCTGATTTAGACGAATTGAATCGGAAAGAGTGACGAGCACATGAGTCTAATGAGCTTATTCCGTCCAGCGTGGCCTGCTGGCCCGGCTCGCGCTCGAATCTCCGCAGTCGAGTGGTGCGACGTCTCGCCTGCCTCATTTCGGTGGACTGACGGCTGCCTGGCCCTGGATTTCGCGGTTCAGATCAGCAGCCTGCGGAACGAGAACGGAATCGCTTTGGCAGAGCTGAAGGTGACCGACCATGGACTGCAAGTCGTATGCGTTCTGGAGGGAAGTAAGGAAGATGCAGTCCTTTACCTCGGCAACTGGTTCATCGTCCCTGCGGCCCTGCGTCGTCGCGGCTTGGCCCGCGCGGTGCTAACCGCTTGTTTGCAGGCGTTTCATCAGGCCGCTTTTGGCCGGGTGCTTGACGCACAGCGAGTTCGACTACAGGGCTACTTTGTCGGAGACGGGGAGATGTTCGCGCGTGCAACCTGCTTTGGCGAGTTGCCTACCAAGGCCAAGCCAGCGCGCTTGGACGTATTGCAGCTGCGACGAGCCACACGGCAACTGTTGTTGGTCAAGCCCCCGTTGCCGCTCATTTGATCTGAAAGGGATGAGTCAATTGGTGTTGCCTTGGATGAGATGTTTTTTGATCGCTGCTTCTTTGGTTCTGGCTTGGCCTTTGCGCGCAGGCACCAACCCTACTGAGATTGCGGCGATTCGTAAAGCTGCGGAAGAGGGCGAGGCTAACGCGCAGCTCAAGCTCGGATTGATGTACGCAAAGGGGGCCGGAGTTGCGAAGGATGATCAGCAGGCGGTGGCTTGGTTTCGCAAAGCGGCTGAACAAGGAGAGGTTCGCGCCCAGTTCAACCTTGGGCAGATGTTTGCAGATGGAACCGGGGTCGCGAAGGATGGTCAACGGGCGGCGACTTGGTTTCGTAAAGCGGCCGATCAGGGGTATGCCAATGCGCAGCTCAATCTCGGTGTGATGTACTCAGAGGGAGTCGGCGTCCCAAAAGACGAACAGAAGGCGGTGGCTTGGTTTCACAAAGCTGCGGTGCAGGGTGTGGCCCTTGCTCAGTTCAATCTTGGCGCGATGAACGAAAAAGGAGTCGGGGTTGCGAAGGATGAGGCGCAGGCAGTCGCGTGGTACCGCAAAGCTGCGGAGCAGGGGGATGCCCTTGCGCAGCACAATCTCGGTGTGATGCTGGCCAAAGGCGTCGGGGTCGCGAAGGATGAACAGCAGGCGGTGACTTGGTTTCGCCGGGCGGCCGAGCAAGGAGAGGCACGCGCCCAGTTCAATCTCGGTGTGATGAACGCCAATGGTACCGGGGTTGCAAAGGACTTGCAGCAAGCCTATTTCTGGTTGCTTTTGTCGAGTGCACAGGGTCATGCAGTCGCGGTCAAGAATCTTGACCTGCTCGGGCAGCTTCTAACAACTGCACAGCGTGCCGAAGCCCAGGACAAGGCACGCGACTGGAAACCGAAGCGATAACTCGGAACGTGACATGAAGACTGATCAGATGTTTAGGTGACCCAACTTACGCATAGCTTTTCCCCTATGACGCCTAATGCCTCGTTGAACCAGCGGATCCGCTACCGGGGGTTCTCTTGGCCCGACTCGGGGTGGGGTGTAGAGCTTGTCAGGAATTTTGTGGATCGTCTCGTTCATCGACCTCATGCATGGGCGCTCTCCCCCTTTTCTTTCCGGCAGCTCGCTTGGCCTGCCTCTGTGCCTCCAGCACTTGAGCCTCTGAGCACCATTGCTCGTATTGCTGCGGCGTTTCCAAGGTGATGCGGCCCCAAGCACCGCTGCGAAAGTCGTTGAGAGCAATCTCGGCAGCTTTTTGCATGTTCACTTGGCCACCGGCCATCAGGCCGCCGCGTTTGCGGCCAATGTCGGCCAACAAGGCCTCCATGCTGATGTTGCTCAAGTCCCCCAGTTTGTAGCGGGATCGCAAACGTTCGTCGTACACGGGTCGCACGCTAGAAAGCAAGGCCAGGGCGACTTCTTCTTCGTCATAGGCGTTGCGGCCCACGCCGCCGCTGGCGGCCAGGTGGTAGCCGCTTTGTTCCACCACGATGCGCGGCCACAGCATGCCGGGCGTGTCGAACAAATAAAAGTCGCTGGCCAACACAATTTTTTGTTCTGTTTTGGTGATGCCGGGTTCGTCCCCGGTTTTGGCGGCCACCTTGCCGTGCAAGGTGTTGACCAAGGTGGACTTGCCCACATTTGGAATGCCGCAAATCAATACCCGCACCGGCTTGACCATGCCGCCCCGCCCCGGCACCAAGCTGCGGCACGCGGCAATCAACGATTTGGCGGGGCCGGCCATGCTGGCGTCCAGCGCCAAGGCTTGTGTGCCCGGCTGCGCTTGGTAATGCGCCAGCCACAGCGCGGTGCGCTCAGGATCGGCCAGGTCTTGTTTGGTGAGCAACTTGAGGGCTGGTTTGCCCCGCGTCATCTCAGCCAGCAAGGGGTTGCTGCTGGAGCCGGGCAAGCGTGCGTCCAGCAATTCGATCACCACATCAATGTCAGGCAGCCGCTCTTTGATGGCCTTCTTGGTCGAGTGCATGTGACCGGGAAACCATTGGATGGGCATGGGAGTTTTCTCAGAAACGGTGGGTGTGAAGAGGAGCGTCAGGGTAGCGCATTGGCGAACAGGTGCTGATAGGCCTTGTCTTGGGAGCGATTTCTTGAGAACGTGATGCCAACGTCCTGGCAGAATCAACGCCGACCAAGCGGCACTTGCCATTGGTTCGTGTTGACGCACAGCACCAGGAGTTCTTATGAAACCCGTTTCAGAATTGTTCAAACGTATTCCCGCCACCGTCAAACGGGTTGCTCCCAGCGACAACGTGTTTGATGCCTTGCATCTGCTCGCGGAGTACGAGGTGGGTGCTTTGGTGGTGATGGAAGGCGAGAAACTGGTGGGCGTGTTTTCCGAGCGTGACTACACGCGCAAGATTGCGCTACAGGGCCGCAACTCCAAAGACACCACGGTGGCCGAGATCATGACGAGCAATGTCTTCACCGTCAGCCCCAGCACCCGCACCCGTGAATGCATGGCCTTAATGAGCCAAAAGAAAATTCGCCATTTGCCGGTGGTGGATGGCGACAAGGTCGTGGGCATGATCTCGATCCGAGACCTGATGGACGACATCATCGCCGACCATGAGCTGACGATCGCTCAACTGCAAACCTATATTCAAAGCTGAACGCCGCGCCTGTCAACACCGCCATGAACTCCACCCCAACCCGCCCTGAATTACCCGACCATCTGTCTGTAGACCCGCGCAGCCCTCACCATGTGGCCGCCGTGTTTGAACACGCCATCGGCATACGTTTGAATGGCAAAGAGCGCTCTGATGTGGAGGAATACTGCATCAGCGAAGGCTGGGTCAAAGTGCCTGCTGGCAAGACCTTGGACCGCAAGGGTCAGCCTTTGATGATCAAACTCAAAGGTCAGGTGCAAGCGTTTTACCGCTGAAACCCCCACCCCAGCGCGTCAAATCAAACGGCGGGTGGTGCGGTGTCGATGAAGCTCGGCCGCGTCATCAGCTTGTCAGACAAGCGCGCCAAGTTGGCATGCTCTTGGCGCCAGTGCAGCGATGGGAAGCGGAACTCCAACCAACCCAAGGCGCATCCCACGGCCACGTCGGCCAAGGTGATGTGGGTGCTGTTGCCCGCGCACCAAGGTTTGTCGCCCAGCCCTTTGCTCATGGCCGCGAGCGCACTGTGTACTTTGCCCATGTGGCGATCCACCCAGGCGCTGCTGCGCTGGGCTGCGGTTCTGCCCGCCCAGGTTTGCTCCAGGCGCACGGCGATGGCCGCATCCAACAAACCGTCGGCCAGGGCTTCCCAGGTGCGCACCTCGGCGCGTTCACGGCCACGCTCAGGGATCAAACGGCCCACCGGTGAGAGGGTATCGAGGTACTCCACGATGACCCGCGAATCGAACACCGCTTCTCCACCCTCCATGACCAAACAAGGCACCTTGCCCAGGGGGTTGGCTGCCAAGATGGCGCTGCTTTCCCAGACATCTTCCAGCTCCAGGCGGTAGTCGAGCTTTTTTTCAGCCATTACTACACGTACTTTGCGCACGTAGGGGCTGGTCAGTGATCCGATGAGTTTCATGGTGTTGATTTTCTTCCCTGCTCCGAAAGCATTCTATGGCCTGCTTCAATCACCAGGCCACGTAGTTCGCGGTGATAAAGTGTTCTGCGGAGGAGAGCGTGTCCGCATAACAACCCTTGCCGCGCACGCCAAACAAATGAACGAAGCCAACTTTGATCCACAGCGGGCCAGCGCCGCCGCTTTGCCAACAGCCACCAATCTGGGCAACAGCATTCGAACCCTGCCCATCACCTTCACTGGAACAGGCAGCGAATACTTTCGGATCTGGATCGTCAACTTGTTGCTCATCATAGTGACCTTGAGCCTCTACACGCCCTGGGCCCGTGCGCGCAAGCTGCGTTACTTTCACGGCAACACCTCGTTCGATGGCCATCCTCTGGCCTTTCATGGCGACCCGAAAAAAATGTTCCGTGGTTACCTGCTGGTGGGTGCCATGGTGATTGTTTACTCGGTCGCGGGACAGTTCTCGGCCACGGCGGGTTTTCTGGCGCTGCTCATCGTCGCCTTGGTGTGGCCTGCCTTGCTCAAGTCCTCAATGCAGTTCCGCTTGGCCAACACCAGTTGGCGCGGACTGCGTTTTCGTTTCACCGGGACGGTGCGTGGTGCTTATGAAGCCATGCTGCCCTTGTTTGTTCCCAGCGCCATGTTGTTGGGTTTGATTGCTTTGCTCGACCCCGAACAGCAACAACACCATCAACCCCCGCCCGACTGGTTTGGACTGGCCATGCTCTTGGTGTTCGCGCTCATGCTGCTGACTGCGCCATGGTTGTGGTGGAAGTTCAAGCACTACCAACATGAAAACTACAGCTATGCCAGCTTGCAAACACGCTTCAAGGCCAGCACGGGCTCCTTTTATGGGGTGTTTTTGAAGACGGCGGGCGTGAGCTTGATGAGCGCGGTCTTGGTGGGCGTGGTGGTCGCCGTTGTCGCGGCTGTTGTGGCCGGCTTGGGTTTGGCAGGGGGCGGGTTGACCGATCTAGACCAAAACAAAGGGGTGTTTGTTTTGCTGGCCCTGGTGCTGCCCCCGTTGATGTTTTTGGCGGTGATGGCGGTGTATGTGGTCGGCATTCCCTATTTCACCTCGCGCATGCAAAACTTGGTGTGGTCTAAAACCGGTAGCCGCGAGTTTCGTTTTCAAAGTGCCCTGACCTTTCGCAGCGCCCTCAAACTCACCTTAAAAAATTGGTTTTTGATTGGCTTGACCTTGGGTCTGTACTGGCCTTTCGCTGCCGTGGCCATGGCGCGTTTGAAGCTGGAAGCCATGGCGGTGTTGACCCGTGTCGATCCCCAGTCCCTCATCAGTCGCACCAAAACACTTGAGGGTGAAGCCGCCGGTGACGCGGCAGGCGATTTGTTTGGCGTGGACATCGGTCTTTGATGCCTACCCTTGACTTGCAGGTTCTGTACTTTGACGGGCAGCAAGCGCGCCCCGTGCAGGGGCTGTTGCGTTCGAGTCCGATGTTTGTCACCTTGCACCAGGCGCAAGCGCCGCACGCCGTCATAGCGCAGTGGCCGCGTAGCGATATTGAATGGCCCGAGCGCACCAAGCATGGATTGCCGGTGGCCCACCTCTCGGGCGGGGGTTCATTACAAGCCGTTGATGCCGCCGCGTGGCAGGCCTGGCGGGCCGAGTTCATTGCCCCCGATTCGCTGCTGGTGCGGGTGCAACAAAGCTGGCGTGGCGTGGCCGCGTCGTTGGTGGCGCTGGTGGTTTGTTTGTTGGCCTTGTGGCATTGGGGGTTGCCCTGGGGCAGCGAGATGGCTGTGTCCGTCACGCCGCTGACGGTGGACAAGGCGGCAGGCGAGATTGCTTTGCAAGCCATAGACCAAGAATGGATGCAAGCCAGCGCACTGCCCGCCGCGCAACAAGAGGCGCTGCGACTAGCGTTTGCTCGCTTGACCCAACAAGCCCTGGGCGCACAAGCCCCGGCTTATGCACTGCTGTTTCGTAAAAGCAAAATCGGCCCCAACGCTTTTGCACTGCCCGGCGGCACCGTGGTGATGACGGACGAGATGGTGGAGTTGGTGGAAGCCGACGAGGCCGTCTTGCTAGGCGTGTTGGCGCACGAACTGGGGCATGTGCACCACAGGCATGGCATGCGCATGTTGATTCAAGGTTCGGCCATTGGTTTGATCGCCGGTTTGGTCTGGGGTGATGCGAGTGGGTTGTTGACGGCGGTGCCGGTGTTGCTCGGCCAAGCCAGTTATTCACGCGACGCTGAACGCGAAGCTGACCAGTACGCGGCTGACATGTTGGTGCAAGCCGGACGCCCACCCTCGGTGATGGTGCGTTTGTTTGAATACCTGGAAAAAGACCGAAAAGGTGCAGGCCCTGGCGACCGTGCCTGGTCTGCCGTTGGCATTGCGTTTTCTTCGCACCCGGCGGACGAAGAACGGATTCGTTTTTTCAAAGACGCGGATGCGCGCTTGGCGCCAGGTCGCTAGGGCATAAGCAAGCGCCTAAAATTCAGGGTTGGCCACGTCGGCCTGTTTTGTTGGCCCCACGGCCCCGCCACCATGTCATCCCACGCCCCCACGCCTCTCACCGCCCTCAGCCCCCTGGATGGGCGTTATGCCAGCAAAGTCGCGGCGCTTCGTCCTTTGCTGTCCGAGTTCGGATTGATGCATCGCCGTGTGCAGGTGGAGGTGGAGTGGTTCATTGCCTTGTCTGATGCGGGCCTGCCAGAGTTTGCCCCGCTGTCTGAAAGCGCTCGTGGTTTGTTGCGCGGCTTGGTGCTGCGGTTTTCGCAAGATGATGCGCAAGCGATCAAGGACATAGAACGCACCACCAACCACGACGTGAAAGCGGTGGAGTATTGGCTTAAGCAGCGTTTTGACAGTACCCCTGAACTCAAAGCTGCCAGCGAGTTCGTGCACTTTGCCTGCACCAGCGAAGACATCAACAACACCAGCCACGGCCTCATGCTGCAAGCCGCACGCAGCGAGGTGATGTTGCCTGCGGTGGATGGCCTCATCACCAAGCTGCAAACCATGGCGCATGAACTGGCCGATGTGCCCATGCTCAGCCGCACCCATGGCCAAACTGCCAGCCCCACCACGCTGGGTAAAGAATGTGCCAATGTGGGTGCGCGGCTGCAACAGGCACGCGAGCGTATCGCCAGTGTGAAATTGCTGGCCAAAATGAATGGGGCCGTGGGCAACTACAACGCGCATTTGGCGGCTTACCCTGACATTCACTGGGAAGCTTTCAGCCGATCCGTCATCGAGAAACAACTGGGCCTGTCCTTCAACCCCTACACCATCCAAATCGAGCCGCACGACTACATGGCCGAATTGTTTGATGCCTTCACCCGCACCAACACCATCCTCATCGACTGGTCGCGTGATGTGTGGGGCTATATCAGCTTGGGGTATTTCAAACAACGTTTAAAGGCGGGCGAGATTGGTTCCAGCACCATGCCGCACAAAGTCAACCCCATCGACTTTGAGAACGCCGAAGGCAACTTCGGTTTGGCCAATGCCTTGCTCGCTCACCTGAGCCAAAAATTGCCCATCTCACGCTGGCAGCGCGACCTCACCGACAGCACCGTGCTGCGCAATATGGGTGTGGCTTTGGGTTATGCGCTCTTGGGTTACGACAGCTTGCTGCGTGGCATGGACAAATTGGAAGTCAACCACGAAGCCTTGGCCGCCGACCTGGACGCGGCCTGGGAGGTCTTGGCCGAGCCCATTCAAACCGTGATGCGCCGCTACCAATTGCCCAACCCCTATGAACGTTTGAAAGAACTCACACGCGGCAAAACCATCACCCGCGAGGCGATTCAAGCCTTCATTGCTACGCTTGAAATTCCCGCCGCAGAGAAAGAACGTTTGCTCTCTATGACACCGGCCAACTACATTGGTCAAGCGGCGAGCTTGGCGCGGCGGTTGGCCTAAGGGATCTTGTGTGAACTTTACTGACCAACTGCGCCAAGCCGAAGCACGCAACCAGTCTTTGTTGTGCGTGGGCTTGGATCCTGACCCCGCCAAGTTCCCCTTGCACTGGCGTGGCGACAGCAGCAAGATTTTTGAGTTCTGCGCCGCCATCGTGGACGCCACGCACGACCTGGTCAACTCCTTCAAGCCGCAAATCGCCTACTTCGCGGCCCACCGCGCTGAAGACCAGTTGGAACGTTTGATCACCCACATCAAAACCGTGGCCCCCCAGATGCCGGTGATTTTGGATGCCAAACGTGGCGACATCGGTTCTACCGCCGAGCAGTACGCCGTAGAAGCTTTTGAGCGCTACCGCGCTGACGCGCTCACGCTCTCGCCTTTCATGGGTTTTGATTCCATTGAGCCTTATTTCAAATACGAAGGCAAGGGCTTAATCCTGCTGTGCCGCACCTCCAACCCCGGTGGCTCGGACTTGCAAGCGCAACGCCTGGCCAGCAGCGAGGGTTTATTGTTTGAACACATTGCCCGCTTGGCCCAAGGCCCGTGGAATCGCAGTGGTCAACTGGGTTTGGTGGTGGGTGCCACCTTCCCTCAAGAGCTGGCGCGTGTACGTGAATTGGCCCCCAGCTTGCCCTTACTCGTGCCCGGCGTGGGTGCGCAAGGGGGTGATGCAGCGGCCACCGTGCGTGCCGCGTGGCGGCAGCATGACGGACACACCACCGGACCTTTGATGGTGAACTCCTCACGCGCGGTGCTCTATGCCAGCAGCGGGCCCGATTTTGCGCAGGCTGCACGCCAAGTGGCACTGGACACACGCCAGTTGTTGCGAGACGCGCAAAGATCCTGATTCCGCACCATCGCCTGCCGTGATATTGCTCGCCAGAACGGCTTTGCTGCGAGGCACTTCTCGCTCTGGGAGCGCTTCTCTGGAAAACTAACGCTGTTGCATTGTCTAGCGCTACGGTTTTGAACTTTCCCACCCGCCCTCCTACCGACCACGTTGCACTCAAGCAAATGAATCGCTTGAGCCTGCGCATGCTGTTTGGCGTGGGCGCCATCAGCGCGCTGTGCGGAGCTTTGGCCTACGCCGCTTCCCCCTTGCTGCTGCCCCCCATGGTTCGATATGGCAGCGCGGGCGCGTATTTCGTTTTGGCTTTGCTACTGGCTCTGTCTGCCTGGCGTGCCCACACGGTGAATCTGCGCTGGGTGGTGGGAGGGTCTGCCGTGGCCACACTCGCGGTTCTGGGCGCACTGGCGGTGTGGTTGGGCGAAGGCATACACACCCCGGGCTTGGCCTACGCTGGCGTGCTCTTGTGCGGGGTGGCTGCGGTCGGCGGGCCGCGTTTGGGTTGGAGTTTGACGGCGCTCAGCGTACTGTTGGTGCTGGGTTTGTATGGTGCCGAGTTGCAGGGTTGGATTGTCGGGGCCACCTACCGCCATGATGTATCCATAGGCTTGCGTTTGCTCACCGTATTGGGTTGGTTGGCCGCCGGCTTGGGGGCGGGTTTGGTGTTGCACCATGCGCTGCAACAGGTGTTGCTGGATGCGCGGCGACGCGAGCAGCGCTTTCGTGCCATGTTGCGTCTCGCAGTGGACTGGTACTGGGAGCAAGACGCGTCCTATCGTTATACCTATGTATCGGAGAAAACTGGGCAAGGTTCGCTGCTCGCCCTGGCCCACCGTGTGGGCTTGGCACCTTGGGACATCGTGGAGTTTGGTTTAACAGCCGACCAAATGGATGCCCACCGTGCTCAGTTGGAAGCGCGCAAACCCTTCTCCCGCTTGATTGCCAAACGCCGCGATGAAAGTGGCCAGGTGCATTTTGTGAGCCTCAGTGGTGAACCGCATTTTGACGAGCGCCGCGTTTTTCATGGCTACCGTGGCATAGGCAGGGACGTGACGAGTGAGGTCTCTGCCCAAATGGCTGTGGCTGCCAGCGAAGCACGTTACCGTGAGCTGTTTGCCCGTTCCCCCACACCCTTGGTGTTGCATCGGCGTGGTGTGGTGGTGGAAGCCAATGAAGCGGCGGCACTGATGTTTGGTTTTGATGCGCCGCCGCAAATGCTGGGCTTCAATTTGCTGGACATTGACGAAGAAAGTGGTGACCCGAGTAATGCCAAGCCTGAACGGGTCAAGGTGCTGGAGCGAGTCGCACGCTTGGATGTGGGCGCGCCGGGTGAGAGCCTGCCCGTCACCGACTTTTGCATGCGCTCGCGCCGAGGGCAGCGCATCTTGGCGCAAGTCACCGCCACCCGGGTCGAGACACCGCAAGGCGCGGCGACCTTGTCGCTTTACTTTGACATCACCGCCCGTCAGCAAATGACCACGGCCCTGGCTGCGGCGCGTGACGCCGCCGAAGCGGCCAATCGCGCCAAAACCGCCTTTCTGGCCAATACCAGCCACGAAGTGCGCACGCCTTTGCATGGCCTCTTGGGTTTGGCGCGGCTGGCGCAAACGCCGGGCCTGGACGAAACCCGCCGCCAGCGTTATTTGGAGCAAATTCTCGACAGTGCCGAAGGGCTCTCGCACATCATCACCGACGTATTGGATTTGTCCAAGATTGAAGCGGGCAAACTCAGCCTGGACACCATGGTGTTCAGCTTGCACGACGAACTGCTCAATGTGCAGCGCAGCTACGAACCTTTGGCCGATGCCAAAGGCCTGCGTTTTGAATTGCATGTAGATGCTTTTGTGCCCACCACCGTGCTGGGTGATCCTGTGCGTGTGCGGCAGATATTGAGCAACTACATCAACAACGCGCTCAAGTTCACCGAAGAAGGCAAGGTGCAATTGGAAGTGAGCATCACCGAAGCAGGTTTGGTGCGCTTCGTGGTGAACGACACCGGCCCTGGTATCGACGCCGCCACACAAACACGCCTGTTCTCGCCTTTTACGCAAGCCGATGAATCCACCACGCGGCGATATGGTGGCACGGGTTTGGGCCTGTCCATATGCCGCGAGCTGGCGAGCCTGATGCAAGGGCGGGTGGGCGTGATCAGCCAAGTGGGGGAGGGCAGCCATTTTTGGGCGGAACTGAATTTGCCGCCCGCTCAAAGCGGACCGCCCGTGGTGGACATCAGCTTAGAAGACACGGAGAGCCTGCGAGGTGCCCGCGTGCTCCTGGTGGAAGACAACCCGGTCAACATGATGATAGGCGTGGCCCTTTTGGAGCAATGGGGCGTGGAGGTCACGCAAGCGGAAGACGGCCATTTGGCGGTGCAAGCGGTGCACGACGCCTTTGCCCAAGGCCGAGGGCCTGACGTGGTGCTCATGGACGTGCAAATGCCCTCCATGAGCGGCCATGAAGCAGCTCGCCAATTGCGTCAGCAATACAGCCGTGACGACTTGCCCATCATTGCGCTCACGGCAGCCGCTTTGTTGTCTGAACGCGAAGACGCGCTGGCCGCCGGTATGAATGACTTTCTCACCAAACCCATCGACAACCAAGGTTTGCAACAAACCTTGGTGCGGGTGCTCAAATCCAAACCAAGACCGCCAAGCGGCGTGGTTGTGAATGATCGACCCGCGCAAGCCTTGGCTGAGTAATCAAGCCTGCTAGCACAGGCTCACCGCTGCCAACCCCCTGTTGCTTGGGGGCTTCATGACCTTGTCATGACCGTGGCCCACAGTGCGTGTCTCCAGTTGTAACCCGAGGCACGCTGCCATGAATCCGCAATCCAATCTCGCGCTCTTGCCCGTCAGCGCCACCCAGGGCGCGCCCAAATCCTCACCCAAGAGTGCCATGGCCGACACCTTGTCGCTGCACGCCCAAGAGTTGCGCCATTTGGGAACCCTGCGCCGCTTCAAACGCGCCTGCGACGAACAACCCGAGTTGACTTTCTTCGCACACGACCCCGAGCGTCTGCGCTTTGATTTGCCATACCGCAACGATTTGTTAACCGCGCTGTCGGTCAGCGACGACCCTGCGGTGGTGCCCTGGCATGCCCGACTCAAAACGGCCTTGGACGCGCTGGACGATATTCATGAGCACATGAAAAACGAAGGCGACCGGCTCAAAGTGGTGACCCGCCCCATGGAGTTCATCGACGATTTGCCCGCACGCGCCAAACAAGGACGTGTTGCTGGCAGCAAGAGGACGATTTTTGGTGTGGTGGGTACTCTGGCGCTTTTGCTGCTGGGCGGCGCCGTGTGGTGGTGGCAGGCTGGAGGAAGTTCTGAGGCTCCCACTGCCAGTGGTTCCAGTGCCACGGCACAGCTTGCGCCTTCGTTGGCGCAAATGCCGCAACAAGCGCAAATTGCACTTCGCATTCACGGCTCCAACACGATCGGTGATTCCCTTGCGCCAGCGCTGGTGCAAGCCTATGTGCAGCACAAGAATGGCCAACTTGGCGAAGTGCAAAACAACAAGCCCTTGGAGAAGGTGTTTACCTTCCGCACCGCCTCCGGAGCACCGCTGCAAGGGGTTGAGGTTCACGCCCACGGCAGCGGCACCGCTTACACGGCATTGAGGGACGGTAAGGCAGACATTGGAATGTCGTCCCGCCCCATCAAAGACAGCGAAAACACCACCCTCAGCCCCTTGTTTGGCGACATGCGGATGCCGGGCACCGAGCATGTGATTGGCCTGGATGGCCTGGCCATCATCGTCCACCCGAGCAACAAAATTCAAAAACTCACAGTGGAACAAGTGGCCGGCATTTTTTCCGGCCAGATCACGAATTGGCAGCAGCTTGGCGGCGAGAGTCGGCCTATCGGTGTTCACGCGCGCGACGACAAGTCGGGCACCTGGGACACTTTCAAATCCTTGGTGCTGGATCGCCAAAAACTCAGCCTGAACGCCTTAGCAACGCGGTATGAGTCCAGCAATGCGCTGTCGGATCAAGTGTCGTCCGACCTGGGAGCCATCGGTTTCATCGGCCTGCCCTATGTGAGGCAGGCGCGTGCCGTGCCGGTTGCAGAAGGGGCGACCGCTGCCGCTTTCCTGCCCACCTTCTTCACAGTTTCAACCGAGGACTACCCACTGTCGCGCCGTTTGTTTTTGTATGCCTCCTCGCAGCGACTGGATCCGCAAGCCAAAGACTTTTTAGAGTTTGTGCAAAGCGATGCGGGTCAAAACGTGGTGAAACAAACCGGTTTTGTGCCACAGCTCATCTCGGCTGAAACCGTTCAAGCACCCGCCGATGCACCTGCCGCTTATGCCCAGCTCGCCACGCAAGCGCAGCGTTTGTCGTTCACCTTCCGCTTTCAATCCGGTTCCGGCGAGCTCGACAGCAAAGCCGCGCGCGACATGGGTCGCTTGGTGAACTACCTGTCGCGCCATCCCAATCAAACCGTGTCTTTGCTGGGCTTTACCGATGCCCTCGGCTCCGTGCAGCAAAACGCGGCGCTGTCCAAAGCGCGGGCTGACAGCGTGGCGCGGCTTTTGCGCGCATCGGGTGTCATCCCCACCCAAGTGCTGGGCCTGGGTGGCGCACTTCCCGTGGCGTCTAACAACGACGAGTTGGGTCGCAACAAAAACCGGCGTGTTGAAGTGTGGGTGAAGTGAAAGGCGAGGCCTCTTGAGTGAGGCGGCGTTTCGTCTCGGACGGGCTTCTGTTAAAACGGCGGGCCGCCGACGAGCAGCCCCGTGAAGCCCACTCGAAAGGAGACATCCCATGTTGAAAAAAATCGGTTTGATTCTGGCCGTGTTGATCGCGGCATGGTTGGTGGTCGCTGCCACCCGACCCGACAGCTTCCGCATGGAGCGCAGCATCACCATCAACGCGCCAGCCGACAAGGTATTTCCCCTCATCAACGACTTGGGGCAGTGGGCTGCCTGGTCACCCTGGGAGAAAAAAGACGCGGCCATGAAACGCAAACTCAGCAACCCGTCTGCCGGTGTGGGTGCCAGCTACGACTGGCAAGGCAACAGCGAGGTAGGCACAGGCCGCATGCAAATCACTGAATCAACGGCACCCAGCAAACTGGTGATTCAACTGGATTTCATCGAACCTTTTGCTGCACGCAATACCTCGGCTTTCAACCTCGCTCCCGAAGGCGGCAGCACCCGAGTGACCTGGTCGCTGGAAGGGCAGAACAACTTTGTTTCCAAGCTGATGCAAGTCTTTGTCAGCATGGACAGCATGGTGGGGCCAGACTACGAAGCGGGTCTCAAAGCCCTCAAAGCCTTGGCCGAAAGATAAGGAAACGTTGAACAAGTCCCTCGCAGCGCGCGCATCCTCGAACTCGGGCGGTCTGCGGTGTTGAAAATGCTCGCAATACCTTCGGGTATTGCTGCGCTTTTCGCCTTGCAGCCCATCCCGATTCGAGGCGCGCGCATCTGCGGGGACTTGTTCAGCGTTTCCATAAAGCGGTTTCTTGGTTCAACCGCGTTCAAAAAACAAGCGCATCCAGCTCTTGAAGCTCACCAAATTGCTGGGCAAATGCGTTTCTTCGAGAACGCCACTCATGCGTTGTAAACGACGTGGGCTGCGCTTGGCGCTCCACACCAACAGGTCGACCAGCCACGGGTGGGCGTTGACTGTGTTCGCTTTTTCATAGACCGCATAGCGCGGTTTCAGCGCCAGCAGTTTTTGCGGCCAGGCGGCCACCACCTGGGCGGCGCCCCATGCTTGGGCTTGGGCGTCGAGCAACAACTGCGCCGCCAACATGCCCGTCTCCAGTGCCTTGCCTATGCCTTCACCGGTGAAAGCATAGGTGCTGCCCGCTGCTTCACCGGTGACCAACAGCCCTGGGCGTGCGACCTGTGCGCCTTCCAGTGAGCAGCGCAGCGGTGCGCCTTTGAGTGCGGCTTTTTCGTCGCAGGCTTCAATGCTCTGCGCATCCAGCCGCCACTGGCCGCCACGCACCAACTCGCCCGCCGTGGGATAAACCTGTTTGAAGGTGTCTAGCATCTCGCGCAGATTGACCTCACCCATGTTTCGGCGGCCCCACCAGGTACGCCGACCACTTGGCCCACCTTTGGCGTGGCTGTGCGCCACACCCACACCTACATTGAACACGCCGTTGCCGCACGGGAACACCCAGCCATACCCCGGCTTCAACTTCGGGTGCCACACCACCTCCAATTCGGTGATGCGCGAGGCCATCGCCTCGTTCTTCACATACCCGCGAAGGGCCACACCGCTGGGTGTGCGTCGCTCGCACATGTCGGCGGCCAGCAGCGCTTGCGGCACCGCTCCTGTGGCCAGCAGCACCCAGCGTGCCCGAATTTCATACAACTGGCCCCCGTGTTCACGCACCCCTTGCAGCCGTGCGCCCACCACCACTTTCTGCCCGCCGATCGTTTCTTCAAGCGTCGACACAAACCGCAGGGGGGCCACCATTTGCGCTCCGGCCTGCACCGCTGCGCGGCAAACAATATCGTCAAGCTGCTTACGCGGCAATACCGCCAAACGCCCCGGTACATCCACCCGCCCGCCTCGTGGCCCAATGCAGGCCACATGCCCTGCCCGGTTGGCGGCAGCCATCACCTCATGCAACACACCGAGTTGGCGCAGCGCGTTGTGGGCATCGGGAATCAGTCCATCGCCGCACACTTTGTCGCGTGGGAAGCTGTGTTGATCCACCAGCACCACCTGCCATCCCGCCAAGGCCAGCGTGCGGGCAGCAGCACTGCCTGCGGGGCCTGCGCCGATGATGAGAACGTCGCAGTTAGGGGGCAGGGAGGATGGGGCTTGGTTCAACATGACTGCGGCTAGGGGCACTGCGATGGATTTTAGGGAGCATCAACAAAACCCGTTCCAAACAACCGGCCACAAACAAAACGGGCCGACAAGCCGGCCCGTTCGATCAAGCTGTATTGATGCAGTGGCGATCAAATTTCTTCGTACAGCGGCAACGTCAAAAACTCCGCAAACGCATCTTGCGTGCTCATCTGCTCAAAGATAACCGCCGCGCGATCGAAGTGGCCTTCAAAGCCGCCTGCTTTGATTTTTGCCAGCTCTTCGGGCACCAAGGCCTTCACCATCTCGGCAGTGACTTTGCGGCCATCTTCCAGCACACCTTTGGGTGAACGTATCCACTGCCACACCTGGCTGCGGCTGATTTCTGCGGTGGCCGCGTCTTCCATCAGGTTGTGGATGGGCACGCAGCCGTTACCCGCCAGCCAGGCGCCCAGGTAGTGGATGCCCACGTTGATGTTCATGCGCAGGCCCGCTTCCGTGATGGGAGTTTCGGGCTGGAAGTTGAGCAGGTCGGCGGCGCTCACTTGCACGTCGTCACGCTGCTTGTCGAACTGGTTGGGGCGGTCGCCCAGCACGGCCATGAATTCCTTCATGGCGGGTTCGACCAGGCCGGGGTGGGCCACCCAGCCGCCGTCGTAGCCGTCGGTGGCGTCGCGTTTTTTGTCGGCAATGATGCCGCCCATGGCGATGGCGTTTTTCTCGGGGTCGTTTTTGATGGGGATGAGGGCGCTCATGCCACCAATCGCCGGCGCGCCGCGTTTATGGCAAGTCTTCAGCAACAACAGGGCATAGGCGCGCATGAAGGGTGCGGTCATGGTGACCTTGGCGCGGTCGGCCAAACAGAAGTTGCGGTCCACCTTGAATTTTTTGATGCAACTGAAGATGTAGTCCCAGCGGCCCGCATTCAGCCCCGCGCTGTGTTCGCGCAGCTCATACAAAATTTCATCCATCTCAAAGGCGGCCAAGATGGTTTCGATCAGCACCGTGGCTTTGATGGTGCCTTGGGGCAGGCCGAGTTCGTTTTGTGTCATCACGAACACGTCGTTCCACAGCCGTGCTTCCAAGTGGCTTTCCATCTTGGGCAGGTAGAAGTAGGGGCCTGCACCTCGGGCCAGTTGCTCCTTGGCGTTGTGGAACATGAAGAGGGCAAAGTCAAAAATGCCGCCATGCACACGTTGGCCCTCCACGGTGACGTGTTTTTCATCCAAATGCCAACCGCGTGGGCGCACTTGCAGCGTGGCGATCTTGTCATTCAGCTTGTAAACCTTGCCTTTGGATTCCAATGAGAGCGTGCGGCGTATGGCTTGGTAGAGATTGATCTGGCCTTGAATTTGGTTGGCCCACACCGGGCTGTTGCTGTCTTCAAAGTCGGTCATGTAGCTGTCGGCACCGGAGTTGAAGGCGTTGATGACCATCTTGGCTTCCACCGGGCCGGTGATCTCCACGCGGCGGCAATGCAGGGCTTTGGGGATGGGAGCCACTCGCCAATCACCCGCGCGGATGGCGGCGGTCTCGGGCAAGAAGTCGGGGCGCTCGCCCGCATCCAGACGCTTGGTGCGTTCCACGCGGGCGGCCAGAAGCTGCTGGCGGCGGGGCTCGAAAGCACGGTGCAACTTGGCCACCAGTTCCAGTGCCGGCAAAGTCAATATGGTTTCAAAGCCGGGCAGGATGGGCGCGTTGATCTGCATGCCTGCGGGCAGTGTGAGGGTGGTATTGCTCATGGTGGGCACTCCGTTGTGATTCAAAACAATGGTTCCTGGTCGGTTGATGATGCCGGTGGAAAACGACAGCTTCTACCAGTCAGGTGTTCAGTGACGTGAATTTATTGCATACTGTACAAGGCATTAAGTGGCTAATTTGCGATTGATTTGTGTCTTTTTTGTGTGCAATCACGGAGGCAGTGAGGGACATGGACAAACTCAAGCAACTGGAGTCCTTTGTGGCCGTGGCCACCAAAGGCAGCCTGACCGCTTCGGCGATGACCGAAGGTGTGGCCCCTGCGGTCATTGGGCGACGCATTGATGCGCTGGAAGAACGTCTGGGTGTGAAGCTGCTGGTACGCACCACGCGAAAAATCACCCTGACCCACGAGGGCAGCGCGTTTCTGGAAGATTGCCAGCGTCTATTGGCTGACTTGAGCAACGCAGAAGCCAGTGTCAGCGCAGGTGGTTTGAAAGCCAGTGGTTACTTACGAGTGACCGCGCCAGCAGGTTTTGGTCGTCGCCATGTGGCCCCTTTGGTGCCGAAATTCCTGGCGCTTCACCCTGATGTGCATATTTCACTGAACTTGTCCGACCGGGTGGTGGACATCGTGAATGAGGGTTTCGACTGCGCGGTGCGGGTGGGTGACTTGCCCGATTCCAGCTTGGTGAGTGTGCGTCTGGCCGACAACCGCCGCTTGTGCGTGGCTGCGCCCAGTTATTTGCAGCGCGCGGGCACCCCCAAACACCCGCAAGAGCTGATGCGCCACGAGTGCCTCACCCTGTCCAGCGAAGCAAGCCAGACCCGGGGGTGGGCTTTCGAGATAGACGGCACGGTCACCCATTTGCGCCCCAGCGGTCGCCTCAATTGCAGCGACGGTCAGGTACTGCACGATTGGTGCGTGGCGGGCTTGGGCATCGCTTGGCGTTCAACCTGGGAGGTGGAGCGGGAAGTCAAAGCCGGTTTATTGGTGAGCGTTCTGGACGAGTTCAGCGCTCCCGCCAACGGCATTTATGCTGTTTTTCCCCAACGCAAACACCTGCCGCTGCGGGTGCGGTTGTGGATAGACTTTTTGAAACATACCTATGGCGAGGCCAGGTATTGGGCCGGTGAAGCGTGACTGGATGGGTGGGGTGACAGCTCACAATAAGCCGACCCGCAGGTCGGCTTTTTTGTGGCACTTGGACGCCGCTTACTTCGTTGCGTCAGCCACGCATTTTTTGATGTGGCTGTTTTTGGCTGCACCGGCGAGCTTTTTCTCAGCGGCCGAGGCTTCGCAGGTGGCTTGGGCCGAGTTGCCTTTCATGTCTTTCTCGCACTTGGTCACAAAGCTGGTCTTGGCAGCCCCGGCCAGCTTTTTCTCGCTTGCCTTGGCTTCACAACTGCTTGCGGCGGGGGCGGCGGCCGAGGCAGCGGGGGCGGCTGCGGCAGCATCGGCCTCGCACTTTTTGAGGAAACTCTCTTTGGCTGCACCGGCGAGTTTCTTTTCAGCTGCAGCCGTGTCACAGGCTGCATTCTTGGCGTGGGCCGGAACAGAGAAAGCGACAGCGGCCATAGACAAAGCCAGGCCAAGCATCAGGTTCTTCATGGTGTTTCCTCGGTGGTGTTGATAACGAAGGGGTTGTGCTTATCCAAGCTGTGTGTTGTCTCGAATCAGCGAGGATGCTCGCTTTAACGCGGGCCAGCCGATTTTGGCTGACAGACCATGACACATCACATGATGCGCCGTGGATGCGCCAAGGCTTCGTGGGCCACATGCAAGCGGCGCACCAGCACACGAATGAAGGCTTCGTCAAACCGGTGACGGCAATTGGCGCTGACTTGGCTCAGGGTTTCCGGCACGAACGACAGCGTCGTGGCGGCTTTGGTCACGATGACATCGGTACTGTGGCGACGCAGCTCGGGGCTGGGTGCGAGGTAAGCCATTTCACCTACCGAGGTGCCCGCTCCCAGCAAAGCCACCCGTGTGCCATCGCGGAATACCTCCACCTCACCTTGCGCAATGATGTGAAAGGTGGTGCCTTCTTCCCCTTTTCGGAACAGAGCGTGACCAAAGTTAAAGCGTTGCCACTTGGCGCGGTGCACCACCTCCCAGAGCTCCACGTCGCCAAAAGTGGAGAAAAAATCCAGACTGCGCAGCAAATTGAAACGTTCGGAGTCGAGCACCCCTTGCAACTGACCACGCGGCACCAATTGCGCAGAAATAAGGCTAGACAGGGCCTGCGCAAACTCGTTCCAGTCGGCATAACGGTCGGCCGGGTTTTTGAACAAGGCGCGTTGGATCACACCGTCCACCGCCGGTGCCAAATCAGGGCGCAGGGCCGTGAGTGGCGCGGGAATAACGTTGTAAATCTGGTGCATCATGGCCGAGTGCACATGGCCGTCGAAGGGCGGCCTGCCTGCAATCAAGTGGTAGAGCACCGCGCCCAGCGAGTACATATCGGCCCGGGCATCTAGCGTGGCACCATCAAGTTGTTCGGGCGACATATAGGCCAGTGAGCCGACGCGATGCACTTGCGTCACCTCCGCCGCCAGGTTCAGCACGCTGCCAAAGTCAGACACTTTCACGTCGGTGATGGCGCCGTCCTTGAGCACCACGAGCAAATTCGCAGGCTTCACGTCCCGGTGGATCAGGCCTTGACGGTACATATAGCCCAAGGCCATGGCGCATTTGAAGCCAATCTCAACAATCAGCTCCAGCGACAGCAATTGGTCTGCGCGGCAGTAGGGCCGCAAGGTGGCCCCAGCCACGTACTCCATGACCAAATAGGGCGACGCCGGGTCTTCCACAGCGTCCAAAATTTGAACCACATTGGGGTGTTGCAAACGCCCCACCAAAGCCGCTTCCGCAGCGAAAAAGCGGGCGGAGAAATGGTCTTCCTGGGCATCGGCTAAAGCCGAAGGCCGTACCCGTTTGATGGCTACATCGCGGCCATTGAAATCGTCGTGGCAGAGAAAAACTTCGCTGGTGGCCCCCTCGCCCAATTTGCGCAGTACGCGGTACTTGCCAATTTGTGCCGGCAAACCCGCTTCAGGTTCGGTGGGGCGATCAATGGGTGCCTCACCCATGGCGTGCCCGGTGCTGGACGCCAACACACCCACATTCGCGCCCGAGCGCCCGGTTTCACCCGAGGTAAAGGTGCTCGTATTGCTGGAACGGGAGCGCGGCTTAGATGAGCCAGAGCTAGGTGGTTTGGAAGATGAGGGCAAGGTCAAAGTCCGAAGAATGGGTACACCACAGCAGGCTCAGACCATAACGCCCGCAGCAACTTCTTTCAATTGGATGATGCCATCCCTTGGTATCAAGATGCTTCTATTTGACCAGCGGGTGTAAAGCGCCTCAGGAACCCCAACATAGAATTCCGCCATGATCCTAGCCAAACAAGAACTTCTGGCCGCTTTGTCTGCGGCCATTGAACAAGTCTCGCCCGGCGCTTTGGCCTCAAAAGCGGTGGTGGCAGACTTCGAGTTGCCTAAGCAGGTGGCCCACGGGGATTTGGCCTGTACCGTGGCGATGCCGCTGGCCAAAGCGCAAAAGAGAAATCCGCGTGAATTGGCGCAGCAACTGGTGGAGGCATTGAACGCTCAACCCGCTGTGACCCGGTGGGTGCAGGCCCTGGAGATTGCCGGGCCGGGTTTCATCAATCTGCGCTTAAATGGGCAGGCCAAGCAAGCGGTGGTTTCTGAGGTGCTGGCCCAGGGCGCTTGTTTTGGGCAGCAAGCGGCCATGGGGCAAAAGGTGTTGGTGGAGTTTGTCTCGGCCAACCCCACAGGCCCTTTGCATGTGGGCCACGGCAGGCAAGCTGCTTTGGGTGACTCGATTTGCAATTTGCTCGCCACCCAAGGCCACGAGGTAGTGCGAGAGTTTTATTACAACGACGCGGGTGTGCAAATCGCCACGCTCACAGCCTCGGTGCAGGCCCGCCTCGCCGGCTGGAAACCTGGTGATGCGAGTTGGCCAGAGAACGCCTACAACGGTGACTACATCGCCGATATTGCGCAAGACTTCTTGGCGAAAAAAACGGTGCGCGCCGACGACCGCGAGTTCACTGCCTCGGGTGATGTGGCTGACGTGGAAGGCATACGCCAGTTCGCCGTGGCTTATTTGCGCCATGAACAGGACTTGGATCTGCAAGCCTTCGGCGTTCGTTTCGACCACTACTTTTTGGAGTCCAGCCTGTACGCCGATGGCCGCGTGGATGCGGCGGTTCAGCGTTTGAAAGATGCAGGCAAAACCTACGAACAAGACGGTGCCCTGTGGCTGCGCTCTACCGACTATGGCGACGACAAAGACCGCGTCATGCGCAAGTCTGACGGCAGCTACACCTATTTCGTCCCCGACGTGGCCTACCACTTGCGCAAGTTCGAGCGCGGCTACAGCCAAGCCATCAACATCCAGGGCAGCGACCACCACGGCACCATCGCCCGTGTGCGCGCCGGGTTGCAAGCGGCCGGGCTCTCCATTCCCAGCGGCTACCCCGACTACGTGTTGCACAAAATGGTCACCGTGATGCGCGGCGGCGTGGAAGTGAAAATTTCCAAACGCGCGGGCAGTTACGTGACCTTGCGTGATCTGATTGAATGGACGAGCAAAGACGCAGTGCGTTTTTTCCTTATCAGCCGCAAGGCCGACACCGAGTTTGTGTTTGACGTTGACTTGGCACTGAAACAAAACGATGAAAACCCGGTGTTTTATGTGCAGTACGCCCACGCGCGTTTGAGCAAGGTGCTGCGCGATTGGGTGAGCGAGCATGGCGGCGATTGGGCTCAATTGCCAAACGCCAATCTGGCACTGTTGACCGCGCCCAGCGAGTCGGCCTTGATGCTCAAGTTGGCTGAGTACCCCGACATGCTGCGCAGCGCGGCCCAGGGTTTGGCCCCGCACGACGTGGCGTTTTACCTGCGCGAGCTGGGCGCGGCTTTTCACAGTTACTACGCTGCCGAGCGTTTCTTGCTTGAAGATGCCGAGTTGACCCAAGCCCGCCTCGCCCTTTTGGCCGCGACTCGCCAGGTGCTGCGCAATGGTTTGACCCTCTTGGGCGTACAAGCACCCGAGTCGATGTAAAACTGATCCCAACACATCCCATCCCATAGTTGAATGGCAAACAGAGCGACTGGCATGAACAAACAAGGCGGCGGATTTTTGATGGGCATGATCGTGGGATTGCTCATCGGTTTGTCATTGGCCCTGGGCGTGGCTTTGTACGTGACCAAAGTGCCTGTGCCTTTTGTCAACAAAGTGCCGCAGCGCACTGCGGAACAAGACACGGCTGAAGCGCTACGCAATAAAAACTGGGATCCCAATGCGCCCCTGGCGGGCAAGACGCCGCGCCCAGCGAACGCTGCCAGTGGTCAAGTGGGTCAAGTACCCGATGCGCCGGCCAGTGCAGCCTCTGTGGCCAGCGACAGCAAGCCCAAGGCTGCGCCTGCCGCAGCCAGTAGCGCTGAAAGCCCTAGCGCTACTGCGTCTGCGCCCACCAAAACGCCGCCAGAAACTGCAGCCGCCAAAGCCACGGGCGATGGCATGGCCTACTTCGTACAAGCCGGTGCTTATGCTCGCACCGAAGATGCCGAGCAGCAGCGCGCTCGTCTGGCCATGCTGGGTTTTGACGCCAAGATCACCGAACGCGAGCAAGCAGGCCGCACCGTCTACCGGGTGCGGGTTGGGCCATTCAATTCCCGTGACCAAGCCGATGCCAGCAAGACCAGTTTGGAGGGCGCGGGCGTTGAGGCGGCGCTGGTTCGGGTTCAGAAGTAAAGTGGGCGCGCAAGGTGTTTCACACCCAACTCAGCCATGAACTTTTTTTGTTACAGCGAGTCAGCTTTGGCTGCCACCTCTTTTCCACAGTCACCCGGGATCTCATCATGAAGCGTCGAGTCTTTTCCAACCAACTGCTGGGCCTGGGCGCGGGTTTGGGTGCCAGTACGAGCCTGTGGTCAGGCTTGGCTTGGGCACAGGCACCAGCGGGGTTTGTAGAAGGCAAAGACTACATTCGCCTGAGTCAACCCCTGCCTCTACCCCCCACGGGCAAGATCGAGGTGCTGGAGTTTTTTTGGTATGGCTGCCCGCACTGCAATGCATTTGAGCCCTTACTCGAAGCCTGGGCCAAAAAGCTGCCCCCCGATGTGGCTTTCCGGCGTGTGCCCGTGGCCTTCCGCGAGGAACCTTTTGGCCCGCACCAGAAAATTTTCTATGCGCTGGAGGCCCTGGGTTTGGTCAGCACCATGCACCGCAAGGTGTTTTTCGCCATTCATGTGGAGCGCGCCAAACTCGACAAACTGCCAGAAATTGCCGCCTTCATGGCCAAAAATGGAGTCGATGCCGCCAAATTCAGCGAGGCCTACAACTCCCTCGGTGTCAGCACCAAAGCCACCCAGGCCCGCAAATTGGCCGAGGCCTATCGCATTGACGGTGTGCCCGCCCTGGGCGTTCAAGGGCGTTACTGGACGTCGGGCACCATCGCCCGCTCACCGGAACGCGCGCTCACTGTTGTGGATGCCCTGATCGCTGCGAGCAGAAAAAAGGCCTGAAAAAGGCCCAACAGGCGGTGATTTTGTCTTCGGCATGAAATATGCAGAGCTAGAATGACTCTGCAATATTCATGCCCTTATGAATCACCTTTCTCTTGTGCATTACGCTGTGCTCGCTGCCACGCTGTTGGCGGCGTTGCCCGCACACGCAGAAAAAGCCGACCGACTCAAACCCCTGAATGTCGAGGCCGATGCGGGGCGTTACGACGACCTCAAACAGTTCGGCGTTTTCAGCGGCAACGTCGTTCTCAGCAAAGGCAGTTTGTTGATGCGGGCGGGGCAAATGGAGGTGCGGCAAACGCCCGAGGGCTATCACCAAAGTGTGGCCGTGGCTGCGCCTGGAAAACTCGCCTGGTTCAAACAAAAGCGCGAAGGGTTGGACGAAACCATAGAGGGCGAGGCCGAGCGCATTGAGTACGACGCCAAAGCCGACACCCTGCGCTTGCAAAATCGCGCCGTGATTCGCCGCTTGCGTGCGGGTGTGGTGGTGGACGAGACCGTAGGCAATGTGATCACCTATGACAACACCGCCGAGGTGTTCACCGTGGTGGGTGGCCCCGCCAGCGCCAACCCCGCCAACCCTGGTGGTCGGGTGCGTGCAGTGCTCTCGCCACGCGAGGGAACACCTGCGGCGCAAGAGGCTGCTGCTGTTGCACCACCCGCGTTGAAGTCCACGCCGACCCTGGGCGACCGGGGAGAGCGCAAGTGACGGCGGTGTCAGAGGGGCCATCCAAAAACCCAGCCCGCCCCATCCACCGCCTGGAGGCCGTGGGCCTGCAAAAAAGTTATGGCGCGCGTCAGGTGGTCAAAGATGTGCATGTGTCGGTAGCCGCCGGCGAGGTGGTGGGTTTGCTCGGCCCCAACGGCGCCGGCAAAACTACCAGTTTCTACATGATCGTCGGCTTGGTTCGCGCCGATGCCGGACAGATCACGATTGAAGGCCAGCGCGTGGAGCGCCTGCCCATACACCGCCGCTCGCGACTGGGCTTGTCGTACTTGCCTCAAGAAGCGTCTATTTTCCGCAAGCTCAATGTGGAAGAAAACATTCGGGCGGTGCTGGAGTTGCAAGTGGATGCGCAAGGCAAAGCGCTCAAGGCCGCCAGCATCGAGGCCCTACTCAACGGTTTGCTGCAAGACCTGGGTTTGGAGAAGCTGCGGCTCAGTCCGGCACCCGCGCTGTCGGGCGGCGAGCGCCGTCGGGTTGAAATTGCCCGAGCGCTGGCCACCCAGCCGCGTTTTATTTTGTTGGATGAGCCGTTTGCGGGCGTGGATCCCATCGCCGTGCTGGAGATACAGCGCATCATCAATTTTTTGAAGAACCGTGGCATTGGGGTGCTCATCACCGACCACAATGTGCGCGAAACCCTGGGCATTTGCGATCGCGCCTACATCATCAGCAACGGTGCGGTCTTGGCCGAAGGCACACCCACCGACATTGTCGAGAACGCCGACGTGCGCAAGGTCTATCTCGGCGAACACTTCCGCATGTAGGGCAGGGCCGCCATGAAGCCCTCACTCCAACTCAGGCTCTCAGCGCACTTGGCGCTCACGCCCCAGTTGCAGCAGTCGATTCGTTTGCTGCAACTCTCGACCTTGGAGTTGCAGCAAGAGGTGGAGCAAATGCTGGAACAAAACCCGTTTTTAGACGTGGAGGAAGACAGCATTGCGCCGCCCGAGCCTCTCGCAGAACGCTTGAGCACGGCAGAGCGGTTGGGGGAGCGCGAAAACGAAGTGGCTGCTGAGTCACCGCACGAAACCAGCGACGACGCTCCCGCTCTGGACAGCGCCGAGTTCGGCACCACCGAACGTGAAGACTGGGAAAACGGCACCGAAGCCGACGACTTCGACGGCATCCGCGATTTGCCCTCCAGCAACTCGGCTGGCGACGGCGAGGACTTCGACCCGCAAGAACGTGCCAGCAGCGGTCTGAGCCTGCAAGACCACTTGCGGCGGCAGTTGCTGGGCATGCGCTTGTCACCCGAAGATGCGGCCGCGCTGCAACTGTTGATTGAATCGGTGAATGAGGACGGCTACCTCGCCAGCGCCATCGAAGACTTGGCCGAGGGGCTGGCTAGCAGCGAGGAAGAAACGCAAGAGCTGATCGAGCGCTTGCAATGCGCCCTCAAGTGGTTGCAGAACATGGATCCGCTGGGGGTGGGGGCACGTGATTTGAGCGAGTGTTTGGTCTTGCAGTTGCGCGCCCAGCCACGCTGTGAAGCCCAGGCCCTGGCCATTATTGTTTGCAAACAGCACCTGGAGCTGCTGGCCCGACGTGACTTGCGAAAGCTCATGTCGGTCACTGGCGCTGATGAAGAATTGTTGCGCCAAGCCCAAGCTCTCATTACCGTACTTGAACCCAAGCCTGGCCGTCCCTTCGCACGGGCGGAAGACAACATCATCGTGCCTGACGTGATCGTGCAAAAAGTCGGCCGCAGCTGGCGCGTCATGCTCAACCCTGACGTGATGCCTAAGCTGCGGGTGAATGACCTGTATGCCCAAGCCATCAAACAGCAGCGCGGCGCGGCCAATCAAAACGCGGCTCTCAGTGGCCGCTTGCAAGAGGCGCGTTGGTTTGTTAAAAACATCATGCAGCGTTTTGACACCATTCAGCGTGTGTCCCAGGCCATTGTGGAGCGCCAAAAAAACTTCTTCAGCCACGGCGCCATCGCCATGAAACCGCTGGTACTGCGTGAGATTGCCGACGAACTCGGTTTGCACGAGTCCACCATCTCCCGGGTGACCACGGCCAAGTACATGTCCACCCCCTTCGGTACCTTCGAGTTGAAATACTTTTTCGGCTCCTCACTGAACACCGAAGCGGGTGGAAATGCCTCCAGCACGGCGGTGCGCGCCCTCATCAAACAATTGGTGGGTGCTGAGAACCCGAAAAAGCCACTCAGTGACAGCCAACTCTCCCACATGCTTGAAGAACAAGGCATTCAAGTGGCGCGGCGCACCGTCGCCAAATACCGCGAGGCGTTGAAGATTGCGCCCGCCAACCTGCGCAAGACGATGTAATGCTGCCGATTTTTTTGCCCTGCGCTGCCGGCGTAGAAGCCTTGCTGCTAGAGGAGGTGCGTCGCGTCTTGCCGCAAACCGAATTGTTCAGTGGCCGAGGCGGCGTGAGTTTGGAAGGTGGCCCGCAGGAGGTGATGCAACTCAACCTGCAGTGCCGCTTGACCCAACGTGTGCTGGTGGAAGTCGCTGCTGGCCCCTACCAAAACGAACAAGACATTTACGACTTGGCCCTCGGGGTGGATTGGGCGCAGTGGATCACGCCCCAGCACACCTTGCGGGTGGACACCACCGCCAAACTAAGCCCGCTGCGCAGTTTGAATTTCGTCGCCCTCAAGGTGAAAGACGCGGTGTGCGACCGCCTGCGCGAGCAGTTTCACGAACGCCCGAGTGTCGACACACGCCACCCCGACCTGCCCTTGCTCTTGCACCTGGGCCCTGAGCATGCGTCCATTTATGTGGACAGCTCGGGCGCGCCTCTCTTCAAACGCGGCTGGCGTGAAGACAAAGGTGATGCGCCGCTGAAAGAAACCCTGGCCGCTGCCATGTTGGCTGCGGCGGGTTGGCGTGGCACGCCGCAAGAAGGTGGGGCGCTGCACGACCCTTGCTGCGGCTCGGGCACCATTGCCATTGAGGCGGCGCAAATCGCTTGCGGTATCGCGCCCGGCTTACAGCGCCGGTTTGCGTTTGAACGCTTGTTGCCTTTCATGGACAACGACGTGCGCATTCAATGGCAACAAATGAAGCAGCGCGCGCAAGCCGCCATCCACGCTTGCCCGGTGCCCATTTACGCAAGCGATGTGTCCTTCCGCATGGTTGATTTTGCGCGGCGTAATGCGCAGCGAGCGGGCGTGGCCCAGTACATCACCTTCAATGGAGGTGATGCCTTGGAGCGCCCCGCACCGGAACTGCCGAGCGATCTGCCGGGCACCTTGATGATCAACCCGCCTTATGGCGAGCGCATCGCCGTCAGTGGCAAAGCAGCGCGCGCGTCCAATGAAGACCGTGACACCCCCGACGACTTCTTTCCGCGTTTGGCCGCGCATTGGAAACGCGCCTACACCCAACATCCCGCGGGGTGGACGGCTTATGTGCTCAGTCCCGACATGAAATTAGCGTCGAGCATGCGGCTCAAAGAATCACGCCGCACTCCCATGTGGAATGGGCCGATCGAATGCCGCCTGTATCGTTTTGATTTGGTGGCGGGTTCGATGCGCGGCGGCCCAACCAAAGCCGAGCCGCCCACCGCGTGAAGCAAGGGAACCTCTGTAAAACCCGTCGTGGATGCCGAGCGTTCGGATCGGGATGGGCTGCAAGGCGAGTTTTGCAGCCAATAGCCCAGCTATTGGCAAGAAACTCAACGCCGCAGCCCGCCCGAGCCCGAACGATTCGGCGCCGCGAGGGGTTTTGCAGAGGTTCCCAAGAGCCGTTCAACGCTGGGTGAACTGAGTCAACAAGCTGCCAATGTCGCCCAAACCACCATCGGGCACTTGACCATTGGGGGTGACGCGATCGACCACCTCGGGCAGCAACTGCGACAACTGCGAGGCGGTGTCGCCTTGCGACATGCCGAGCTGAGCGGCGATGGAAGCCACCATGTCCGACCCCAACACCGACTGCAATTGCTCGGCGGAAATTGGCAGGTTTTCGCCCTTGCCCACCCAAGAACTGGCGACATCACCCAGGCCACCTTGTTGAAACTTACTCAGCAAGTCACCCAAACCACCTGCGCCACCGCCAGCGTTGCCCCCGCCATTGTTGGCTAGCATGCCCAACACAATATTGAGCAACGCCGCTTGCCCGCCGCCCTGGCCACCACCGCCCAGCATGCTGCCCAGCACACCACCCAGACCACCACCTTGGCTTTGTCCAGCACCTTGGTTCAGTGCCGCGCCCAAAATTGAATCCAGTAAGCCCATGTGAGACTTATATGGATGCCTCCCGGCTGACAAGCGCAATCGGTGTGGTGTGGTGAAGAAGTCGGCTGCGTCCTTATATCCGGCCTTGATTGCATGAACGGCTTGGTTGCCCAAGCTGCTTGTGCTGGCCCCGATGCATATCCGCT
>JBJTHI010000201.1:0-17076 GCA_046094425.1 Burkholderiales bacterium
AGCAGCGCGGGCCAGCAACTCGTGAAACCTTCTTTAGAAAAGGCGGTTGTCTGATGAGTTTGCGAGTCCTTCATGTGCTGGATCACTCGATTCCACTGCACAGCGGCTACACCTTTCGCACCGCCAGCATTTTGCGAGAGCAGCGCAAGCTCGGCTGGGAAACCCACCACATCACCAGCCCCAAGCACATCAACTGCCCCGTGGCGGAAGAAGAGGTGGACGGTTTTTATTTCTACCGCACGCTCACTCAACCCTCCTTGGCCGACAAAGTGCCGGTGCTGAACCAGTGGGTGTTGATGCAGCAACTGGAGAAACGTTTGCTGGAGGTGGCGCGTAATGTGCAACCCCACATCATTCACGCCCACTCGCCGGTGCTCAATGCCCTGCCTGCCTTGAAGGTGGGGCGAAAGTTGAACATTCCCGTGGTGTATGAGGTGCGTGCGTTTTGGGAAGACGCTGCAGTAGATCACGGCACCACCCAAGAAGGCAGCTTGCGTTACCGCGCCACACGCGCCCTGGAAACTCGCGCACTGCAACAAGCGGCCCATGTGTTCACCATTTGTGAAGGCCTGCGTGGTGACATGGTCAAGCGGGGCATCGCGTCGCAGAAGATCACCGTCATTCCCAATGCGGTGGACATTGAGTCGTTCAATGTTGGCGGCAAGTGTGATGAGGTGCTCAAAGCCCAACTGGGTTTGGCTGGCTGCACCGTAGTGGGCTTCATAGGGTCGTTCTACGCCTACGAAGGTTTGGACTTGTTGCTCGATGCCTTGCCCCAGATCGTCGCTCGCCTGCCCGATGTGCGGGTGCTGCTGGTGGGCGGTGGGCCGCAAGATGCAGCACTCAAGGCCCAGGTGGCGCGTTTGAAACTGGAGCCCTATGTGGTGTTCACCGGTCGTGTGCCGCATGCGCAAGTGCAGCGTTATTACGACTTGGTGGATGTGCTGGCCTATCCGCGCCACTCCATGCGTTTGACCGAGCTGGTCACACCCCTCAAGCCGCTGGAAGCCATGGCGCAAGGGCGTTTGCTCGTGGCCTCGGATGTGGGTGGGCACCAGGAGCTGATTCGTCATGGCCATACGGGCATGTTGTTCAAGGCGGGCAGTGCCGATTCCTTGGCCGATACCTTGTTGCAAGTGATCGCCAAGCAAGACATGTGGCCTGAGCTGCGGCGAGCGGGGCGCTGGTTTGTAGAGACCGAGCGTAATTGGCGCGTCTCGGTGGCCAACTACCGGGCTGCGTACGAGAGCGTATTGGGTGGAGCCGTTGATGGGCTTTGACAGCGCATCCGGTTTCGCGGGCTTGCGCATCGCGCTGGTCGGCCCCTTGCCACCACCGGCGGGCGGCATGGCCAACCAAACCCGGCAATTGGCGGAATTGCTGCGCGCCGCACAGGCAGAAGTGGCCTTGGTGCAAACCAATGCACCGTATCCGGCTTGGGTAGCAGCGCTGCCCGGCGTGCGCGCGTTGTGGCGTTTGCTGCCGTATTTGCTCCTGCTGTGGCGCACGGCGGGACGCAGTGATGTCTTCCATGTGATGGCCAACTCCGGTTGGTCTTGGCATTTGTTTGCCGCCCCCGCCATTTGGGTGGCCAGCAGCCGGGGTGTGCCCGTGGTGGTGAACTACCGTGGCGGTGAAGCGGCTGATTTCTTGGCCCGGGCGCAAAAATGGGTAGAACGCTCCATGCGCCGCGTAGCAACCTTGGTGGTGCCCTCTCGGTTTTTGCAAGAGGTGTTTGATCGGTATGGCATGAAGAGCCAGGTGGTGCCCAACATCATTGACTTGTCGCGGTTCTCTCCCCCGACCACACCGCGCGCCCGCCACACTGGCCCGCACCTGGTGGTGGCACGCAATTTAGAGGCCATCTATGACAACGCCACGGCCTTACGTGCGTTTGCGCAAGTTCGCGCAATCCACCCCCAGGCGATGCTCACCGTGGCGGGCAGTGGCCCTTTGGCGAGTGAACTTCAGGCTCTGGCGCGTGAATTGAATATCGCGTCCTCCGTCACATTCGCGGGCCGCCTGGACCGCGACGCCATGGCCGAGCTGTATCGCCAGGCCGATGTGTGCCTCAACCCCAGCCTGGCGGACAACATGCCCAACTCTGTGCTGGAAGCCTTGGCCAGCGGCGTGCCCGTGGTCAGCACCCGTGTGGGTGGTGTGCCCTTCATCGTGCAAGACGGCGTGACCGCGCTCTTGGTGCCGCCGCAAGACCCCACTGCCATGGCGCAGGCGGTGCAACGTTTGCTGGCCGAGCCCGCCCTCAAATCAACACTGGTCGACGCGGGTTTGCTCGAAGTGCAGCGCTACACCTGGTCGCGTGTGGCGCCTTTGCTGGCCAACGTTTATCGACAATCTCAACATTCTGCGGAGCAAGCTCAACCATGAAAGTCACCGTTATTGGTTCTGGATATGTCGGTTTGGTCACCGGTGCCTGTTTGTCCGAAATGGGCAACCATGTGGTGTGTTTGGATGTGGACGCCAACAAGATTCGCATCTTGAATGAGGGCGGCATTCCCATTCACGAGCCCGGGCTGGAAGCCTTAGTCAAGCGCAACAAAGACGCGGGTCGATTGCAGTTCACCACCGATGTGGCCGCCGCCGTGGCCCACGGCACCATTCAGTTCATTGGGGTGGGCACACCCCCGGACGAAGACGGTTCGGCCGACCTGCAGTATGTGCTGGCTGCCGCGCGCAGCATTGGCCAGCACATGACGGACTACAAAGTGGTGGTGGACAAAAGCACCGTACCCGTGGGCACCGCCGATAAAGTGCGCGCCGCCATCGGGCAGGCCTTGAAAGACCGAGGCTTGTCCATGGACTACGCCGTGGTCAGCAACCCTGAGTTCCTCAAGGAAGGCGCGGCAATTGACGACTTCATGCGCCCTGATCGCATCGTGATTGGTGCCGACGATGAGCGTGCGATTTTGATGATGCGTGCCATCTACGCGCCCTTCAACCGTAATCACGACAAGCTGCACATCATGGACGTGCGCAGCGCGGAATTCACCAAATACGCTGCCAACGCCATGCTGGCCACCCGCATCAGTTTCATGAACGAACTGGCCTTGTTGGCAGAGCGTGTGGGGGCCGACATTGAATTGGTGCGTAAAGGCATAGGCAGCGACCCGCGTATAGGCACCCACTTCTTGTACGCGGGGGCGGGTTATGGCGGCTCCTGTTTCCCCAAAGACGTGAAAGCCTTGGTGAAAACCGGTGAACAAATGGGCGTCAAACTCGGTGTGCTCACGGCGGTGGAAGCTGCCAACGAGCGACAAAAGCGTGTGCTGGTGGACAAAGTCGTGGCGCGATTTGGCGAAAACTTAAAAGGCAAAACCTTGGCCTTGTGGGGCCTGGCCTTCAAACCCAATACCGACGACATGCGCGAAGCGCCCAGCCGCGTCATCATTGAAGAGCTGCTCAAGCGTGGGGCGGCTCTGCGTGCCTACGACCCTGTGGCCATGCCCGAAGCCAAACGTGTGATGGGAGACCATGCTGGTTTGAGTTTTGTTGCTAACCAAACCGAGGCCTTGCAAGGGGCGGATGCCTTGCTCATCGTCACCGAATGGCGCGAGTTCAAGAGCCCAGACTTCGATGCCATTCGCGCCATGCTCAAAACGCCCTTGGTGATTGATGGCCGCAATTTGTTTGAACCTGAGCTGATGCGCAGCCAAGGTATTGAGTACCAGGCCATTGGTCGTGGTGAGTCGGTTCAAGCTGCGACAAACTGATGCGCGTCTGATGTCTTCCGCCTACACCACGCTCGTCTCGAAGTGTCTCTTCCCGCTGCATGAGCGGCTGAAGAAGCACAGCACCGTGCGTGTGCGGCGTGAGATGGAAGACACCCAGTGGTGGTCGCCCGAGCAATTGCGCGCACTGCAACTGCGAAAGTTGCAGGCTTTGTTGGCCGAGGTAGGTGAGCAGGTGCCTTACTACCGCGATCTCTTCAAGCGGCTCTCCTTCGGCGCAAGGCAAGTTCATTCTTTGGATGACTTGAGAAAACTCCCCTTCCTCACCAAAACCGAGATCCGCGCCCACACCGAGGCACTGAAACACGAACAAGCGCAAAGCCTCGCTCGTTTCAATACCGGGGGCTCGTCCGGTGAGCCTTTGATTTTTTTCATCGGCAAAGAGCGGGTCAGTCACGACGTGGCCGCCAAGTGGCGTGCCACGCGCTGGTGGAATGTGGACATTGGTGACCCGGAAATTGTGGTCTGGGGTTCCCCCATAGAACTTGGCGCACAAGACCGGGTGCGCTGGCTGCGCGATCAACTCATACGCACCGAACTTTTGCCCGCGTTTGAAATGTCAGACGCCAAACTCGACGGGTTCTTGGATGCAATTCGCAGCAAGAAGCCCAAGATGTTGTTCGGTTATCCGTCTGCCTTGACCCACATCGCCAAGCACGCCCAAAAACGTGGCCTGGCGATGAACGACCTCGGCATCCGCGTGGCCTTCGTGACCTCGGAGCGGCTCTACGACGAACAACGCGCCACCATCAGTGAGGTGTTCGGTTGCCCTGTGGCCAATGGATACGGTGGGCGCGATGCGGGTTTTATTGCGCACCAGTGTCCACAAGGTGGCATGCACCTCACCGCAGAAGACATCATCGTGGAACTGGTGGATCAAAGCGGTGCACCTGTGCCCGATGGCAGCCCCGGTGAAATCGTGGTGACGCACCTGGCCACGCGCGACTTTCCGTTCATTCGGTATCGCACAGGCGACGTCGCCGTGATGGATACGGCCCGATGCGCTTGTGGTCGGGGCCTGCCCATGCTGAAAGAAATCCAAGGTCGCACGACAGACTTTGTGGTGGCGCAAGACGGCACCGTGTTGCACGGCCTGGCCCTTATTTACGCCATTCGTGATTTGCCCGGTGTTGAGTCGTTCAAGATTGTTCAAGAGAGTTTGGCGCAGACTCGGGTGTATTTGGTCACAACACCAACATTTGATCCCAACTGTATCCACGGCATTGTCCAAACCTTCAAAAAACGTTTGGGCGCAGCGGTGGAGGTGGCGGTGCAACAAGTACCCACTATTCCGCCCGAGAAGTCAGGCAAATTTCGCTACGTGGTTAGCCGCGTGACCCGTGGTGTGGGGCAATCAGGGTGAGCCGCCATGCGTGACCTTGTGATCGTGGGCATCGTGTTGGTGGCGGCCTTGATCGCCCTGCGCCGCCCGTGGATCGGTGTGATGCTGTGGACGTGGCTCAGCATCATGAACCCGCACCGCTATACCTACGGGTTCGCTTACACTGCGCCCCTAGCGGCCTTGGCTGCGGCGGCCACCTTGATCGGTTTGTTGATGACCAGCGAGCGGAGTTCCCCGTTCAAAGGCCCGGCAGTGATTGTGTTTGTGCTGTTCACTGTTTGGATGACTTTGTCCTGGGGCTTTGGTTTGAACCCAGCGGGCGACTACCCCCAGTGGGACAAGGTCATGAAAATCAACCTCATGGTTTTCGTGGCCCTGATTCTCTTAAGCAGCAAAAAACACGTGTTGGCGCTGGTGTGGGTGGCGGCGGGTTCGCTGGCCATTCTCGGTGCCAAAGGGGGCGTTTTCACCGTGCTCACGGGTGGGAGTTACCGTGTATGGGGGCCGCCAGGATCTTTTATTCAAGACAACAACGAGTTCGCGTTGGCCTTGGTCATGACCATTCCTTTGTTGCGTTTCTTGCAGATGCAACTGGCCAAGGGTTGGGGGCGTCATGGCATGACGGTGGTGATGCTTTTGTGTGCTGCGGCCGCTTTGGGCAGCCACTCACGCGGGGCGCTGCTGGCTATTTCGGCCATGGTGCTGATGCTTTGGTGGCGCGGTAAGAGCAAAGGTGCAGTGGGCATTTTGATGATCGTCGCTGGTGTGGTTTTGGTGACCTTCATGCCTGACGAATGGACGCAACGCATGTCCACCATCGACAACTACCAAGAGGATCGCTCCGCCTTGGGGCGCATCAGCGCTTGGTGGACGGCGTGGAACTTGGCCTTCCACTATCCGATGGGTGTGGGCTTTAACTTTGTACGGCCTGAATTGTTTGCCCTGTATTCGCCCACGCCCGAGTATGTTCACGCGGCCCACAGCATCTATTTCCTGGTGCTGGGAAATCATGGTTTTGTGGGCTTGTTTTTGTTTTTACTGATCTGGTTCTTTACCTGGGGCTCCGCCGGCTGGTTGCGTAAGAACGCAAGTGGCAACCCTCAAACCCAGTGGGCGGCCGATTTGGGTGGTATGGCCCAGGTGTCACTCTTGGGTTATGCCGTGGGCGGTGCCTTTTTGAGTTTGTCGTACTTCGACTTGCCTTACTACATCATGGTGATGGTGGTGGTGGCTCGGGTCTGGGTCAAAACCAAGGGCTGGGAGCGCGAACCAGTCTACACGCGGGGCTGGCGCACCATTCCCGGTTTGGCCACATCAACGGAACCAGGTGACAAAGTCACCGCCAAAAAGAAACTCGCCTGATGTTGATTCGACAACTGCTCGGTGTGATGTCCCCCGGTGGAACGCCGGGGCGCTTGTCTATTCTGATTTTTCACCGCGTTTTGCCGCAGGTGGATCCGCTGTTCCCGCAAGAGATGGATGCCCAGCGTTTCGATGTGCTCTGTGGCTGGTTAGGGGAGTGGTTCAACGTGTTGCCGCTGGATCAGGCGGTGCGGCGCTTGAAAGACGGCAGCTTGCCCAAGCAGGCACTGGCCATCACCTTTGACGACGGTTACGCCGACAACCATGACGTGGCCCTGCCCATCCTCAAGAAACACGGCTTGTGCGCCACGTTTTTCATCGCCACCGGCTTTTTGGACGGCGGCCGCATGTGGAACGACACGGTCATCGAGTCGGTGCGTCTGACACCGCTGCCAGCGCTGCGTTTGCAGCAACTCGGTGTGCCGGGTCTGACTGAGATGGCGGTGCAAAGTGTGGCCGACAAACAAGCGGCCATCACACAAATCATCCGCGCCATCAAATACCTGCCCGTGCCTCAGCGTTTGGCCCTGACACAAGAACTGGCCGCTTTGGCGCAGGTCACACCCCCGACCAATCTCATGATGACCAGCGACCAGGTGCGTGCCATGCGACGTGCAGGCATGCAAATTGGGGCGCACACTGTGTCGCACCCGATTCTGGCCAAGCTCAACGAACACGAGGCGCGTGAAGAAATTCAGCGCGGCAAACACCAGTTGGAGGATTTGCTGGATGAGCCCATCACCTTGTTCGCCTACCCCAATGGCAAACCGGGTGAGGACTATGCGGCGCACAACGTGCAAATTGTCAAAGACCTGGGTTTTGAAGCGGCTGTTTCAACGGCCTGGGGTGCGTCCAGTGCACAAACCGACCCCTTCCAAATTCCGCGCTTTACCCCCTGGGATCAAAGCCCCTGGCGTTTCGCCATGCGCATGGCGACCAACCTGACCCGCACGGAGCGTCGACTCCCATGAAGCGACTGCTGCAATTGATCCAAGACAACCACGGCACCCACCGTGGTTGGGTTCGTTTGTTGTTGGCGCAAGGGGCTTTTGTGTCGGGGCGACTGGCACCCTGGACCACAGTTCGAGTGCCTGTGGTGCGTCGTTTGGTGTTTGTTTGTTTGGGCAACATCAACCGCAGTGCGTTTGCCGATGTGGTGGCGCAGAAGATGGGTGCCAAGACAGCATCGTTTGGTTTGTCCACCACCACTGGTGCTTCAGCCTACGAGATGGCCATTCGCACGGCACCACTATTTGACGTGAGCTTGCACGCCCACCGTGCCACCGATATGTTGGACTACCAGTACCAAGACGGCGACTTGCTGGCGGTGATGGAGCTGCGGCAAGTGAAAAAGCTGTTGAACCAAGGGTTTCCGGCGCAGGCGATTGTGTTGCTCGGGCACTGGTCTGCCCCACGGCGTTTGCACATTCACGATCCCCACACCCTCAGTGCGCGCTACTTCGTGACCTGTTTTGCCATTCTCGATTCAGCGGTGCGCAATTTGGTTCAGGAACTGAAAGAGAAAAAGCATCCAGCGGTGAGCCCATGAAGGTCTACCTCACCTTTGATATCGAGGTTTGGTGTGGTGGTTGGGATCGCCTGGACGAGCGTTTCCCCGCCAGCTTTGAACGTTATGTGTATGGCAGGTCCAAACACGTAGATTACGCGCTGCCCGCCACGCTGGACCTCATGGATCGCCATGGTTTGAAGGGCATTTTTTTTGTAGAACCCTTGTTCTCGGCCCGTTTTGGACCGCAGTATCTGAAGACCGTGGTGGACTTGATTCAAGGCCGTGGGCATTCCGTGCAATTGCATCTGCACCCCGAGTGGACGGATGAAATTCACCCTCATCCGCTGCCTAAGAACTTGGGAAAACGGCAACACCTGAGCTACTACTCGGAAGAAGAACAAACCACATTGATCGCCCTGGGGAAAAGTTTGTTAACCCAAGCGGGGGCAGAGCACATCACCATGTTTCGCGCGGGCAGTTATGCCGCCAACCGCGACACCTACCGGGCACTGGCCCGCAATGGGCTGCGGGTGGACAGCAGCTTGAATGAATGTTTTGAAGTCAGTGGCGGCGATGTTGGAAGCGCGGTGGACACGGGACGCGACTGGGCCGGGCAACAGCAGGTGCAGGTGGGGGAAGTCACTTCTTATCCCATCACTGTTTTTTCAAGACGGTTTGGACCGTTTGCGGCCCGCGCAAGTGGGGGCTTGTGGTTTGGCCGAACTCGGCTGCGCCATGCGCAGCGCCGAGGCTTTGGGGCATGCTGACTTTGTGATCGTCTCGCACAATTTTGAGCTGCTCAAACCCAACTCTTCCTTGCCCGACCCGTGGATGGTGCGGCGTTTCAGTGGTCTGTGCCAACTGCTCGCCCGCCGTGCTGACCGCTGGCAGGTCAGCACCGACATGGTGGCGAGAAACCCTCGGCCTGCTGGCCCGCCCTTGCCACGGGCACGGGTCTCCACGGCTGCCACATTACGTCGCTACGCTGAACAGGCAGCGCGTCGATTTTTCTGAACCATGAACCGCTCTTTCTCCCTCTACCTGGATTTGGTGCGTTTCATTGCCGCTTGTTTGGTCTACCTCTACCACTCCAACCAACGTTGGCTGGTGAGTGAGGTGCTGCCCGCCAGTCATTTTGGGCATTCGGCTGTGGTGGTGTTTTTTGTGCTCTCAGGTTATGTCATTGCTTACGTGACGGCAACCAAAGAAAAGGATTGGGCCAGTTACACCGCCAGCCGCTTGTCTCGGGTCTATTCGGTGGCCGTGCCGGCCGTGGTGCTGACTTTGTTGCTGGACATGATGGGGCGCAGCATGGCGGTGGCCCACTACGACTACCCCTGGGATCAATTTGTGCTTCGCTCGGGCGCGGCGCTGGCCATGCTGAACGAGGTGTGGTTCGTATCGATCACCACCTTCTCCAATGTGCCCTATTGGTCTATTTGTTATGAGTCGTGGTACTACCTGGCTTTTGGCGTGCTGTGGTTTGCGCCCCGCCGCTGGGCCATTGCCGCGGTTTTGCTCATGGCCTTGCTCCTGGGGCCCAAAATCGTGTTGCTTGCCCCTCTGTGGGCCTTGGGCGTGTGGTTGTTTCATTCCAAACGGCTGAACAACTTGCCAACAAGTGCGGCTTGGGTGATGGTGGTGGCATCCACCGTTTTGATCGTGGTATTCCACGCGCTGGGGGTCAGTGAGGTGTTGACCGAATGGCTCAAAAAACAAATCGGCGAGCCGCTACACACCCAACTGACGTTCTCGAAATTTTTCTTGGGCGACTACCTGCTGGGGATCTTGGTGGTAGCCAATTTCGCGGGCATGCGCCAGGTGGCCGACACCTTTTGGCCGCTGTTCAAGCCCGTGCAAGGCTTGATTCGCTGGTTGGCTGGTTTTACCTTCACCTTGTATTTGCTGCACCAGCCGCTCTTTCTGTTCTGGGGCTCTTGGATTGCAGGTGACCCCAAGGGCCATGCTTTTTGGTGGATGACCACAGCGGCCGTTGCGGTCAGCGTGGTGGCCATTGGTTGGGTCACAGAAAGCAAACGCGGTTTGCTGCGGTCGGGCATTTTGCGAGTCCTGCAAGTGTTCTCCAAAAAGCAAAGCGTCGCATGAGCACGTCCTTTATGCGTGTGCCCTGCATCGTCTTGGGGCTGGAAACACAAATTGGCCTAGGGCTGGTGCGTGAGCTGGGTCGCGCCGGGGTGAAGGTGATTGGCGTGACCCATTCGGCGAGCGACATGGGGCTGCGCTCCAAATACCTCAGCGACTCCCATGTGGTGCCGCACCGTCGGAACGCAGCCCTGTTGCAGCGTCTGCAGGAAATTGCCCGGCAGCATGGTGGTGCCACCTTGCTCACGGTTTCCGAAGTCAACCTCAAGTGGCTGGCCACTTGCCGGGAAGAGATGGGGGGAGCCCTGGAACCTTTGCGTTTGGTCGTACCCCAAAGCAGTCAGTTGACGCAGGTGCTGGACAAAGAAAAAACCCTGGCGTTGGCCCAATCGGTGGGTGTGCCGGTGCCGCAAACGGTTCGACCCGTCTCGGCCACAGACCCAGCCTTGAATCATCTGCATTTTCCCGTGGTGCTGAAATGGGCCGACCCCGAAAAAGTCTCCAACCTTTTGCAATCTGCCGGACTGCCTTTGCACAAAGCCGAGTTCGCCATGGATTTGCAGGCGCTGCAAAAAGTGTTGCACCGTTATGACGGTGTGGGGCAGTGGCCTTTGGTGCAAGAGTACGCACCTGGCCACGGGTTGGGGCAGTTCTTTTACATGCACCAGGGTGAAGCCCTGCGCGTGTTTCAACACCGCCGCGTGGCCGAGTGGCCACCGGAAGGTGGATATTCCAGCGTGTGTGATGCCGTGCCACTGACCGAACACACCGAACTCCAAGCCTTGTCTCTCAAGCTGCTGCGCGCCATGCAGTGGGAGGGCGTGGCCATGGTGGAGTACCGCCACGACCCGTCCACGAAGCGTTCGGTGCTGATGGAAATCAACGGCCGTTTTTGGGGCAGCTTCCCCTTAGCGGTTCATTGCAAGGCCGGGTTTGCATTGTTGTCCCACGCTGTGGGTGGCACGGGACAGGTGCCTGCGTTGCCCAGGCTGCGCGACGATTTACGCTGCCGCATGGTGCTGACAGAAATCAAACGTTTGTTGCGCATCACCCTGCAACCCAGTCAAATCAAAGACCCCCTGTTCAAGGTGCGTCCGCTCCATGAGTGGCTTCGTTTCATGGGCGATTTTTTGAAACCCAATGTGCGCTATTTTTTGTGGTCGCTGGATGATCCCAAACCTTGGGTAGCCGATGCATGGGGGATGATGAAGAAGGCACTTCGTTTGTGGCCCTAACTCTTAGGCAGCGCGTAACTGGGCGCATGTTTTTGCAGCCACTGCTCCAGCATCATCAGTATCCATACCATTTCACCGTAGTACCCCGGGTGTTCATTCAGCCGCTCGTTCAGCAGTGACTGGATGAAGGCGGGGCGCACGATGTGGCGCTGGGCCAGGCTGTGCAGTGAGGTGTCGGCGAGTTGGCGCAGCGCTGGTGTGCGTGTCAACCACACCCCAAAGGGCAAGCCGAAGCCTTGTTTCTTCTTGGTGATGATCTCGTCGGGCAGAAAGCCACGCAGCGCTTCTTTGAAGAACCAGCGCAGCTTCAAACCTTTGAGTTTGTAGTGCAATGGCAGCTTGAGCGAGAAGTCAAGCAAGCGGTCGTCGAGAAAAGGGAAGCCTACAGCCACTTCGGCCAAGCGCGTGGTTTCACGCACTTTGGGCAGGTCGCTCTCGCCCAAGGTGTAGCGCCAATCAAAAGCCAAGGTGCGGTTCAAATCGCTGGCGTTTTTCACCTCAGCCCAAACTTCGCGTTGATGCTGCGCGGGGCCTTGCACATTCACTTGCGACAAGAAGGCTGGCGTGAGCACGTCTTGCACGCCCAGGCGCAGCAGCAGGTTGTACATCTGCAAGCGGTCGGGCATGGGTACCTTGGCTTGCTCGATGTAGCTGGTGCCTTTTTTCAGCAGCGGCAACTTGCCCACCGGGGTTTGCTCAAAAAGCGGCTGCATCACCAAGGAGCGCAATGGTGAGGGAATGGCTTGGTACCAACCGAAGACGCGCTGTTTGGCATAGCGGCTGTTGCCGCCAAAGAGTTCGTCGCCGCCGTCACCGGCCAGCAGTTTGTTCACCCCATCCATCTTGGCCATGCGAGCGCAGTAGTAGGCGGGCAGGGCAGACGAATTGCCAAAGGGTTGGTCGTAGTGTTGTGCCACCTGCGGAATGCTGCGCACCAGGTCGCCTGGGGTGACGTAGTACTCGTGGTGTTCAGTGTTGAATTGTTTGGCGGCAATGCGGGCAAAGGCCATCTCGTCATACCCTTCGGCCTCGAAGCCGATGGAGTAGGTGGCAGCGGGTTGGCCCGCAGCACGTCCAATCATGCCCGCCACGGTGGAACTGTCGGTTCCACCACTTAAAAAACAGGCGGCTTTGCTGCCATCGAGCTGGGTAGCAACCGCCTGTTTCAGCAGCGATTGAAACTCGTTTTGGAGTTCCTCAAAGTTGGCGCTGCGCGGTTCTTGAAACTGGGGTGTGGCATAGGCTTGCACCGACAATTTGCCGTTTTCAAACCAAGCACTGTGGCCCGCTGGCAAACGGTACACCCCTTTGAAGATGGTGCGTGGCGAGGGGATGCAATGAAAGTAGAGGTAGTCAAAAATGGCTTGCGGGTCGATTTCGGCTTTATCTCCATCCAGTGTTGCCAGGGTGTCGGCACGTTCAGCAAAACGTAGCTCGGCTCCAGTGGCTGTTTGAACGATGCGATAACAAAGCGTTTGTTGTGCGAACCGATCTACCGCCAGAAATACGTGGCCTGCGTTGTCTTGCAGGCCAACGGCAAATGAGCCTTGAACACCTTGGGCAGCGGTTTTGCCATGCTGCGCCACGGCGCCTCGCCATGCAGACGCTAGGCCTTCTTGCTGTGCCACAGCGGCCAAACGGGAGTCGGTGAAACGGGGTGCGCCGAGTATCAAGGAGGTAGTGGTGGTGTTCATGGGTTGGGGTTCAACAATTCTTAACAGCGGATTGTCACGGGTGCGATTTAAAGTGACGTGTGGATATCCCGCCCGTCGTCATTCCCGCGAAAGCGGGAATCCAGGCGATGCATCGAGTCGAATCACTCCAGCCCCATCGTTGACATCAGCCCGTTAGATTCCCGCTTTCGTGGGAATGACGTGTATCTGCAAGGGAGTCACGTCGCGCATCACTTTGAATCGCATCTAATTGTCACTGCATAAACGCACCGAGGTTTTTGCTGGGTGCGGTGGGAGCGGATACTTGCCGAGGATGGCGGTACTCTTGCCTTGGCACGATGGACCATTCACTGGCCAGGTCTGCGGGAAGTTTGGGCCCGGCACCTGGGTCTAACGCACGCCCACGCATTCGGGAGCCCGGTTTAAGTCGGAAATCCTCCCGTGCCGCAAGTACAAATTCGTCCCAGTCGGCTGAAAAGTTATTGAACACCCATCCGGCTTTGAACGGGGCCAGTGCCTCTTTGCCACCCACCAGCAGGTTGTTCACCGCTTTGATGATTTGTGTGCCCGGTGCGGTTCTCAGGTAAACCCCCCCCTTGGGTAAGTTGTCTACCAACGTGTTGTTGACGAGGTAAAGCTCGTTGTGTGGCCAATGCAGGCTCTCGGCACCAAATGCAATCAGGTGAGGGTTTTGAGTTTGCGAGCCTTGAACGATGAGGTTGCCCACCACCGTGGCTACACCGCCATCTGGGAACTCCAACTCGTAGCTCGAATTGCCGCCCAGTTCATCGGTGAGGCGGTTGTAGTGAATGTGGCTCACGGCAGCGCGGCTTTTGAGCAAATGGCCCACCCTGCCATGGTGAAAGTAGCTGCCGGTGACCGTGAGGCGAGCCATGCGACCGACATAAAGCTGATGGTTGTGGCCGTCGGGGCGGCCATTGTGTGAGAACTCGCTGTTTTCAATGTCGATGGTGGATTGGGGAGTGGGGCCAGGGTCGTTACCCGTCAACACCCCCATTTGGTTGTAGCTGAAACTGCAATCGCGGATGCGCAGCGATCCCGATTCAAAACGAATGCCCGCACCGTTGTGGTGGGTGGATGCGGCACCTTCAAAGTCGAAACCTTCTACTGTGAACTTTTGTGCACGTACCACCCAGGTGGCTTTGTTTTCTGCCGAAGCGCCGCCGGCCACGAGCTGCACACGGCCGCCCACGGCGCGCAGGGTGAGGTTGTTTTGTGTCCAAACGGTCACGTCGCGGAAATATCGCCCAGCGTCCACCTCAATCAACATGCCGTCGTGTGCCAGGCGCGATGCCTCGCGCAGCGTCGTGATGGCGCGACCGGGGCCCACTTGCATCACGGCTTGTTTGGGTACCTGGGCTGGGTCGATGTTTTGGTTGCCGGTGGACAGGGGGGCGGCCGTTGCGCCAAGTGCACACAACAAAGAAGCCAACAGCAGCATGGCCAAACGACCATACCGGCAGGTGTTTGCAGCAGACTGCCCGCTCATCGAGAATCTCCAGCGATGGGTGTGAAATTGGTTGCTGGTGCACGCAGCGTCAAACCGAGCAATACCAGCAGGTAATACAGCGTGGCCAGGCGGGGCACGTCCAGCAAGCTGTCAAACAAGCCCACCACCGCAAAGCCCAGCAAGGCGCCGGCGATAGCGGGTGACAGCGGGTGATGACGCGCATTGCCCAGGCACAGCCGCCACAGCGCCCCCGCACTCAAAGCCAGCCAAAGCAACAGACCGACCGCGCCTTGGTCAAAAAAAACATGCATGAACATGCTCTTGATGTGCCAGGGCATGTGGTGACGGTCGCTGGTGAAAAACCATTGCCCCAGGTCACGTGAAAAATCGCCATTGCCCAGTAGGTTGGCACCGCTGCCGTCCAGCAACCGCAGGTTGTCAATTTCAGCAACGCCACCATTGGTGTACACACCCACAGAGAACATGATGAGCTTGGGTGCCCAAAACGGGCCTCGGTTGGGGTTGCGATCCCCGTCCAGCACAGCCCGCCCGCTTTGCCAAGTGGCGTCGCCGGGTGGCGTGGGTTTGACTTCGACGTGCTTGATCAAGCAGGCGTTGTTGTACAGCAGGTGTTTCTCACACACCTCAAAGTGCAGCGTGACAGGTGTTTTGACCCGCGCATCGAATGCCACCTCGGTGCGACCCAGGGGGGCGGTCACACGTTGAGACATGCGGAACATTTCCCCCCAACCCAAAATGTGCTTGCCGCCACTCATCACCAGGTAACTGTTGCCGTCGGTGTCCTGCCGCAAGCGGTAGTCGCCGGTTTGGTCTTCGGTGAGGCCAGAGTTGAAATGGCTGGCGGGAAAGCGGCCTTGCCCTTTGCCCAGCGCCCAGTCCCATGGCCCATTCAAGGCGTTCAGGCCAATTTCCCAGTGCAACAGGCGTCCGCCAAAGTCTTTGCCACCGGTTGAAAAGCGCTCGCCCATGTAGGCGCCGCCCGCAAACACCGCCACCAATGCGCCGCTGATGGCCATGGTGCCGAGCACGGCGAGTTGAGCACGCCATGACGAGGCAGATGTGGTGGCGACGTTCGGTGGCCGCTTCGTGCGCAGTACCAGCACCACCATCACGGCGGCCAAACACAGCACCACCACAGCGGCGCGCTGCCCAGCTTCATCGCCGCCCCAGTGGGTGGCTACGGCCCCCATGGCCGCCCAGGTGGCCAGCAAACCACTGGCCGCTGCCAGGGTGCTGCGTGGCGTTGGGGTCATCCAGTAACCGGCCATCACCACGCCCGTTGTGGCCAGCGCCATCATGGCGTAGGCGATGTAAGCTCCTTTGGGAAGCAACCACGTCATGCCCCCCACCAGCACGGATAGAGCCAGCCCCCCCAACACCGCAGCCACCCATTGCCCGGCACGCAGCACTGGCAAACGCGGCATCAACAGCATCAACAAACCCACGCTGCCCAGCAGGGCCAGCATGCCTCGGTAGCCGCTGCTGCGGAACATCCACGTCGCCGCTGTCATGAATAGCAATACCCACCCTAGGCTGGCACGCCAACTGCGGCCAGATCGGGGAGTGATGTTCGAGCCCAGGGCGCGCGAGGCCAGCGCAGCCGCCCACGTGGTTTGCCTGTCGTGCAACCAGAGGGTGAATCCCAAGCCCAGCGGCAAGGCCAAATACACGCCACGAGAAAAGGTGGTGAGGCTGACATAGGCCGCCAGCAACATCACCCCGGCCGCCAAAACCCAGCGCAAGCCAGAGCGTGCCAACAAGAGTTCGCGCAGCACAAAGGGCAAGGTCAGGGCCAAAAAGCCGTCCAGGGCCGCGCCGCCCACATGCATTTCCCAAAACAGTGCGGTGGTGCGGTAGTCGGTTGAAAAATTCATCAAACCGGTGAAGGCCAAACGTTCCCACAAAGCTGCCAAAGCGACGGTGGCCATGCCGAGCATGAGACCCAGACTGAGTGCTTGAGTCGAGGCTTGAGGGGCAGTGCGTTGTGCTGCACGCCACAGGGGCCACCACATCAAAGCCAAGAAAAAGGGTTTGGCCAAACGAATGCTGTTCATCGGCTCGTGGTAGCCCTGGAACCACCCGAATGAAAAGCCGCCAGCGTCGTCAAAACCACGGAACGTGGAGACGATGACCGACACGGCGAAGAGCAGTGCCGTGAGCGCCACGAGTGCGTAGGCACCTTGTGGGCGGCTGCGGCGATGCCCGCGTTTTTGACTTGGTGGGGCTTGTCCTGCAGAAAAGGCCAGGCGCGCGTACCCACCCGCTAGCACTGAGAGCAGCAACAAGTCGAACTCTTCAAAGACAATCCATCCGGTCCAGGGTGCCAAGCCCATCAAGGGCAAGAGGGCGGGGGGCAAGCACCAAACCAACAGAGGTTTCCAAACGCTGATACCGATGAGCGTTGCCACAGCCCACAAGGCCACGGCTGGTGACAAGGGGTGGTGCCAGGCCAAGATGCTGGCCAATGCCAGACTCAGCAAGCCTAAGCACAGCGGCGGCAGATGCAGCCCGGTGGATGGAGGCTGGCTTGCTTGCCTGTTTTTCGCGTCGACTTGCCGTGGATCGTCAGCCGCTACTTGATCCTGAATTTCATCGCTTGGTTTTCAATAG
>JBJTHI010000202.1:0-6738 GCA_046094425.1 Burkholderiales bacterium
GATTGAGGTGCCAACCAGCAAATCCCATCAGGGACAGCGGCCCAAAGTCGCAACCAAAGTCCGAATGTACGGGTGCAATCTTTACCTTTGAGCCGTCATGAACTGAAAGCTTGGCAAACCGGGGGCGTCCATGTACGGGTGGGTGGTGGGGCGATCTTGAAGTCATGCGAACGGCACGGCGTTCGCCTTTCACGCAATCACCCCCAAGCGCCGCCCCACCTTGGCGAACGCCGCCACGGCAGCATCCACGTCGGCCTCTTCATGCACTGCCGACAATTGCACCCTGATGCGGGCCTGGCCCTCGGGCACCACGGGGTAGAAGAAGCCTACGGCCAGAACGCCCTCTTCGCGCAAACCTTGGGAGAAGGTTTGCGCAAGCTGGGCGTCGCCCAGGAGCACAGGAGAAATAGGGTGACCACCGCCCAGCACCGTGAAGCCCAAGGCCGTCATTTGACTCCGAAAGCGCGTGGTGTTGGCTTGCAGCTTGTCACGCAGTGCGGTGGAGGCGCTGATGAGCTCAATGGCTTTGAGTGAGCCACCCGCCACCGCCGGGGCTAAGGTGTTGGAAAACAAATAGGGCCGTGAACGTTGGCGCAGCAAGGCCACAATTTCTTTGCGCGCGGCGGTGAACCCGCCCGATGCGCCGCCCAATGCTTTGCCAAAGGTGCCAGTCACGATGTCCACGCGCTCCATGCAACGCTGCAACTCGTGGGTGCCTCGCCCGGTGGTGCCCATGAAGCCAGTGGCATGGCATTCGTCGATCATCACCAGGGCCTCGAAGCGGTCGGCAATGTCGCAGATCTTGTCCACTTGCGCGACCACACCGTCCATCGAAAAAGCACCATCGCTGACGATGAGCACGCGGCGCGCACCTTCGCTGCGGGCTTTGCTGACCTCGGCCTCCAGCGCATTCATATCGTTGTTGCGGTAGCGGTAGCGCCGGGCTTTGCACAGGCGGATGCCGTCGATGATGGAGGCGTGGTTGAGCGCGTCTGAGACGATGGCGTCCTCTTCACCCAGCAAGGGCTCGAACAAGCCGCCGTTGGCATCGAAAGCGGCAGCGTAAAGAATGGCGTCTTCCATGCCCACGAAACGGGCGATCGACGCTTCCAACTGCTTGTGCAGGTCTTGCGTGCCGCAAATGAAGCGCACGCTGGACAGGCCAAAACCGTGGGTTCTCAGTGCTTCATGTGCAGCAGCCATCACCTCGGGATGCGAGGACAAGCCCAGGTAGTTGTTGGCGCAGAAATTGAGCAGCGTTTTTCCGCCCACGTCGATGTGCGCCCCTTGGGGCGAAGTGATGACGGCTTCGGACTTCCACAGGCCTTGGGATTGAATGGCCTGTAATTCGGCTGCGAAGGCGGCGCGCAAAGAGGTGTACATCGGTTTCTCCAAAGGTTGGTGTCAGGCGACTTGCGCGGCGGTGGCTGGTGCAGACAGATGCGCCAGCATGTCACGAACCAGGGCGGGCAGATCGAAACGGGGCGACCACCCCCAGTCGGCGCGCGCCGCGCTGTCGTCCAGCGAGTGCGGCCACGAGGCAGCAATGGCTTGCCGGAAGTCGGGCTCGTAGGCAACGTCCAAGCGGCCGAGTTGCTGTTTGATCTCAGCCGCGATCTCTTGCGGCGTGAAGCTCAAACCTTGCAGGTTGTAGCTGGTGCGGCGGCGTATCGCTTGAGCCGGGGCTTGCATGATTTCCAGGGTGGCCCGAATCGCGTCAGTCATGTAAATCATGGGCAGCGCCTGATCGGCCTTGAGGAAACAGGTGTAGCTCCCGCTGGCCAAGGCGTGGTGAAAAATGTCCACCGCATAGTCGGTGGTGCCGCCGCCGGGCAAAGATTGGTGGCCGATCACGCCGGGGTAACGCAAACTGCGCACGTCCACCCCCCAGCGGGCGTGGTAGTAGGCGCACCAGTTTTCACCCGCAGCCTTGCTGATGCCGTAGGCCGTGCTGGGGTTGAGCACGGCATCGTCCGGGGTCGCGTTGGCGGGCACATTGGGGCCAAACACGGCGATGGTGCTGGGGAAGAACACCTTCTTGACCAAGCCGTCGCGGGCGGCTTCAAGCACATTCAGCAGGCCGCGTACGTTCACATCCCAGGTGCGCAGAGGTTCGGCCTCGCCCCGCGCCGACAGCACGGCTGACAGGTGGTAGACAGTGTCAATTTGGTGCTGTGCCAGTACCTCGCGCAGTCGAGCGGCGTCCAGCACATCCAAGAGCTCGAAGTGGCCGCACGGGGCTCGCGCGGGCCTGGCAATGTCACTTTGCACTAGGCAAGACACATCAGCCTGCTGGCTTAACGCCGCAGACAACACCGTGCCTATCTGCCCATTGCTGCCTGTGACCAATACGCGTGTGCCGGTGCGACGGCGCGGGAGCGCGTCGGTTTGAACGGGATGAAAAGTGCGATTCATGGCGAATCCCCGATGATGGAATTTCCATCATGTTGCACTTTTAATCCGTTTTAGTCAACATGTTAGAAAGCCGTCCATCATGATGGAATCCACACCTCCCACCCCGCCCTCGGTCGCAGCGACGCTGAAACGCCTGCGTCGCCAAAAAAACCTGTCGCTGGAAGATCTGGCGCAGCTATCCGGCGTTTCCCGCTCCATGCTGTCGCAAATTGAGCGCGATGCGACCAACCCCACGGTGGCCACGCTGTGGCGCATCACCACCGCCCTGGGCGTGTCCATCGACGAGGCGCTGGGCAGTTCTGCGCCGCATTCCGATCTGGAGGTGCTGCCAGCCCACGCTTTGCCGCAAATCGGCAGCGCCGATGGATTGATGGTGCTGCGTGTGCTGGGCCCTCTTGCCACCGCCGGAACCCATGAGTGGTACGAGCTGACGGCCAAACCCAAAGCCGTGTTGGACAGCAAGCCACATGCGCCCGGTACCTATGAGCACCTCTATGTGACAGAAGGCGAGATCACGGTCACCAGTGGTGAGCAACGCCAAGTGGTCATGGCCGGCAGCGTGGCGCGTTATCACGCCGACCTGCCCCACACTTTGCGTAATACCGGCAAGAGTCCGGCCAAAGCGTGGTTGACCGTGTTGCTGGGTTGAATCTTGTTCGGCGCAGCCTGCTGCTTCAAGCCCGCTCAAACTTAAATACTGCCACGCTGGCCCTCAAGTTGGGCCACAGCCGCACCGCTTGTCCGTCTTGAATGCCGAAGGCGTCGAGGATGCGCAGGCCGCATTGACGGGCCAGCACGTCAAAGTCGGCGAAGGTGCTCACCCGAATGTTGGGCGTGTCAAACCACTGGTAGGGCAATACCTTGGTCACCGGCATGCGCCCGCGTGCCACGCTGACGCGGTTGGGCCAATGAGCGAAGTTGGGGAAACTGACGATGCCGATGCGGCCCACACGCGCTGTCTCGCGTAGCATGCGCTCGGTGTTGCGCAGGTGTTGCATGGTGTCCAGTTGCAGCACTACATCAAAACTCTGGTCGTCAAAAATGTTCAGGCCGTCTTCCAGGTTGAGCTGAATCACGTTCACGCCGCGCTGGGTGCAGGCCAGCACGTTGGCATCGTCCAGTTCAATACCGTAGCCGCTGCACGCTCGCTCCCGTGTCAGGTGTGACAACAACTCGCCTTGGCCGCAACCCAGGTCGAGCACACGGGACTTTGCCGGCACCAAGTCAGCAATCAGTCTCATCGTGGGGTTCATGACTGCACCCCGCTCGCCGGGTAGCGCGAGCGACCCTCCGAGAGGGTCGGGCCTTGCTCGGGTCGGCACGGCGCGGCGGCCCGCCTCGACGTTGCAGGCACAAGTGTGCTCATGCCGAAAACTCCTTGGCAATGTTGTCAAAACAAGCCCGTAGCACCCCGTGGTAGCGCGCATCGTCGAGCAAAAAGGCATCGTGGCCATGCGGGGCGTCGATCTCTGCGTAACTCACGTCGCGTTGGTTGTCGAGCAAGGCTTTCACAATTTCACGTGACCGCGCGGGTGAGAAACGCCAGTCGGTGGTGAAACTCACGAGTTGGAATTGGCAACGCGCCGCTGCAAAGGCCGCGCTCAGGTTGCCGCCGTGGGCGCGTGCGGGGTCGAAGTAGTCCAGCGCGCGGGTGATGAGCAAATAGGTGTTGGCGTCGAAGTAGTCGCTGAACTTGTCGCCTTGGTGGCGCAAATAACTTTCAATCTCAAACTCAATGTCTTGGGTGGTGTAACCCGGCTGGCCGCCGCGCAGGCTGCGACCAAATTTGGCTTCCATCGCGTCGTCACTCAAATAGGTGATGTGGCCAATCATGCGCGCCACACGCAAGCCACGGCGGGGAATGGCCCCTTGCGCTTGGTAGTGCCCGCCGTGGAATTCCGGGTCGGTGATGATGGCGCGGCGCGCCACCTCGTTGAAGGCAATGTTTTGGGCCGACAAGTTCGGCGCAGTGGCCACAGCCACGCAGTGACGCAGTCGCTTGGGGTAACGCAGCGACCAGCTCAAGCCTTGCATGCCGCCCAAACTGCCACCCAGAACCGCCGCGAGTTGTTCAATGCCCAGGGCATCCAGCAAGCGTGCTTGCGCGTCCACCCAGTCTTCCACTGTCACGACGGGAAAATCTGCACCATAAATGCGGTTGGTCGCAGGGTTCATATGCATGGGGCCAGTGGAGCCGAAACACGAGCCGGGGTTGTTCACGCCAATGACGAAAAAACGATTGGTATCGAGCGGTTTGCCCGGGCCGATCAAGTTGTCCCACCAGCCTTCGCTTTTGGGCTTGCCTTCGTAGGTGCCGGCCACATGGTGACTGGCGTTCAGTGCATGGCAGACCAACACCGCGTTGCTTTTGTCGGCATTGAGTTCGCCATAGGTTTCGTAAACCAAGGTGTAGTCGGCCAAAGACGCGCCGCTTTGCAGCGACAAGGGTTTGTCGAAGTGCCGACTTTGTGGCGTCACATCACCTATGGAAGCAACGGTAGACAACTCTTTCCCCAAAAGAAAACCCGGCTTGTCTTGCAAAGATGCTGCAAGGAGCCGGGTGTTTCGCCGCGTCTCTTTAGCTGCATTTTTATAGCGCCCGCAAGCCGGAACAAATCAGCGCTGACGGAAGTATAGCCAGGGTGCAACAAGAAGCGACACATGGAAACTACGCAGCAGGCCATACCGCCATCCCGCTACCATGCCCGCTTGGAATCAAAGGACAACAAGAGGCCCTTATGTTCACCTGGCTCAAGCGTTTGGATCAGCATGTGCCCGTGCGCTACAGCACCTGGTTTTTATGTGCGGTTGGTTTTTTGCTGTGCACCTTCACTTGGGTGGCGTTTGGGGAGTGGGGTGGCTGGGCGCTGCTGTTCTTGTTTTTGGTGGGCTTGGGCTTTCGTGATACCCGACAAACGCGGCATGCGGTGTTGCGCAACTATCCCGTTATTGGCCACATGCGTTTTTTGCTGGAATTCATTCGGCCGGAGATGCGCCAGTACTTCATTGAGGGGGACAACGAAGCCGCGCCTTTCTCGCGCCAGCAGCGTTCCTTGGTCTACCAGCGCGCCAAGGGCGACCCCGACAAACGGCCCTTTGGAACGCAGAAAGACGTGGGCGCGGTGGGTTACGAGTGGATCAACCATTCCGTGGCCCCCACCCACATCGCCAGCCACGATTTCCGTGTGCTGATCGGCGAAAGCCGCTTGCAGCCCTACAGCGCCAGTGTCTTCAATATTTCAGCCATGAGTTTTGGTGCGCTCAGTGCCAATGCCATCTTGGCGCTGAACAGCGGGGCCAAACGCGGCAACTTTGCCCACGACACGGGTGAGGGTTCCATCAGCCGCCACCACCGCGCCAATGGCGGCGATTTGATTTGGGAGATTGGCTCAGGCTACTTCGGCTGCCGCCGTGACGACGGTGGGTTCGACGAAGACAAGTTCACGGCCAACGCACGCGATCCGCAAGTGAAAATGATCGAGCTCAAACTCAGCCAAGGGGCCAAACCTGGCCACGGCGGCGTGCTGCCCGGCCCCAAGGTCACGCCTGAAATTGCAGAAGCGCGGGGCGTGCCCGCCTGGCAAGACTGCGTTTCGCCTGCCAGCCACAGCGCGTTTTCCACACCGATTGAAATGATGCAGTTCATTGCCAAACTGCGTGAACTCTCGGGCGGAAAACCCACAGGCTTCAAGCTGTGCATTGGTCACCCCTGGGAATGGTTTGCCATGGCCAAGGCCATGCTCGCCACCGGTATCACCCCCGATTTCATCGTGGTGGACGGTGCTGAAGGTGGCACGGGTGCAGCGCCGCTTGAATTCACCGACCATGTGGGCGCACCGTTGCAAGAAGGGCTGCTGCTGGTACACAACACCCTGGTGGGTTTGAATTTGCGCTCGCAAATCAAACTCGGCTGCGCTGGCAAAGTCATCAGCGCGTTTGATATCGCGCGCATGATGGCGCTGGGGGCCGACTGGTGCAATTCAGCCCGCGGTTTCATGTTTGCCCTGGGCTGCATCCAAGCCCAGGCTTGCCACACCGGCCACTGCCCGACGGGCGTCACGACCCAAGACCCCGAGCGCCAAAAAGCCCTGGTGGTGCCGAGCAAAGCCGACCGGGTTTATCAGTTCCACGAGCAAACGCTGCTGGCCTTGAGAGAGCTTGTGCAAGCAGCAGGCTTGCAGCACCCGCGAGACATCAGCGCCTCCCACATCGTGCGCCGCACCAGTGAGAACAATGTGAAACTGCTGGCCAATTTTCTGCCCATCTCAGCACATACCGCAGACAGCTATGCCTTGGTGTATGCAGGGCTGCGTCGCAAAGGCC
>JBJTHI010000203.1:0-2549 GCA_046094425.1 Burkholderiales bacterium
GCGACTGATTGCCAACATTGGCGAGGCATTGCGGCATGTCAAGGCCACTGCGGAGCAGTTCAAGAACCTGGACCGCTGGGCCTGCCTGTTGCGCTACATCAGCGACCGCATCGCACCGATCATCGGGCCGCCCAAACCCCCGCCAAGACTGGTGGCTACGGGGTAACTGCCGGATTTAGGCTCACCGGCGTACCGCCCCTGGCCTCGGCCACAGGAAGCCAGGTGTCGTCCGCGCTATTCCTGGCCCTGCCCGCTTGGTGGTTTTGGCCCAGCACCTGGCCCTCAGCTACCTCTTGGACGGCGGTGGGCCTCTTGGCCGTGCTGTGTACCGGCGTGGCCTATGTGATGTACTTTCGTTTGATTTCGCGCATAGGCCCAGCCAACGCCATCACGGTCACGTTTTTGATCCCGGTATTTGGGGTGCTGTGGGGATGGCTGTTCTTGCACGAAAAAATAACCTCGGCCATGGTGCTGGGTTGTGCCGTGATCGTGCTGGGCACAGCGCTGGCCACGGGTTGGTTGCGCTGGTCTGCGGAGGCCGTCAAACAAGGCGAATAGACTCTGGGCATGACCAGCCCCGCCGTGACCTTGCCCACCCCACCCGCCGCCCTGGACGCCAAGGGAAAAAAAATCCGCTCTCTGTCTGGCCTGCTGCCTTTTGTGCGGCCCTACCGAGGCCGCATCGCCTTGGCAGTGGTCTTTTTGGTGTTGGCCGCCGTCAGCACCTTGGTGATGCCGCTGGCACTCAAAGCCTTGATCGACGAAGGTTTGATCGCCGCCGACCCGGGGCAGCGCGTGCTCGCCCTGCGTGAGCACTTTCTGGCCTTGTTTGCCGTGGGTGCTGCGCTGGGTGTTTTTTCGGCAGCGCGGTTTTACATGGTGAGTTGGCTGGGCGAGCGCATCACGGCGGATTTGCGCAATGCTGTTTATGCTCATGTGCTGCGCATGAGCCCACAGTTTTTTGAAACCACACAAACCGGCGAGGTGCTCTCGCGCCTGACCACCGACACCACCTTGGTACAAACCGTGGTGGGCTCCAGCCTCTCTATGGGCTTGCGCAACACCGTGATGGGCGTGGGCGCGATGGGTATGTTGATCTTCACCAATCCCTACGTGATGTCCCAGGTGCTGGGCATTTTGGTATTGGTGGTATTGCCCTCCATCTTTTTTGGCAAACGGGTGCGCAAACTCAGCCGCGCCAGCCAAGACCGGGTGGCCGACTCCAGCGCCATTGCAGCCGAAGTGCTCAACGCCATTCCCACGGTGCAAAGTTACCGCCAAGAACAAACCGAGGCCAAGCGGTTTGATGAATCGACCCGCAACGCCTTCACCACCGCCATCAAACGCACCCGCATGCGGTCGTTCTTGGTGGCCTTCATCATCACCGCTACCTTTGGCGCGTTGTTATGGGGCCTGTACCAAGGCACGCAGGCGGTGCTGCAAGGGCGCATCACGGCGGGGCACCTGGGGCAGACGGTGGTTTACGTCATCATCCTGGTGGGCAGTGTGGCCGTACTGGCCGAGGTGTATGGCGACTTGTTGCGGGCGGCGGGAGCCACGGAGCGGTTGATGGAGCTACTGGCGTCACGCTCACCGATTCAGTCGCCCACGCATCCGGTGGCCATGCCATTGGTCACCGGTGGCGCGAGGCTGGCGTTTGAAAACGTCACCTTCCAATACCCCTCACGCCCGACCACTGCCGCGTTGAGTGCTTGCAGCTTCAGCGTGGAGCCCGGCCAAACCGTGGCCCTGGTCGGCCCCAGCGGAGCAGGAAAATCCACGGTATTTCAACTGCTGCTGCGCCTGTATGACGCCGAACAGGGCCGCATCACTTTGAATGGTGTGTCGGTGAAAGACCTGGCGTTGAATGATTTGCGCGAGGTGATCGGCATCGTGCCGCAAGACAGCGTGGTGTTTTCGAGCAATGCCATGGAAAACATTCGTTATGGCTCGCCGCATGCCAGCGATGAACAAGTGGTAGCGGCCGCCAAGAAAGCCTTTGCCCACGACTTCATCACCGCCTTGCCCGAGGGCTACCAAACCTTTTTGGGTGAACGTGGCGTGCGCCTGAGTGGTGGTCAGCGCCAACGCGTCAGCATCGCCCGCGCCATTTTGAAAAATCCACCGCTGCTGCTGTTGGACGAGGCCACGAGTGCCCTGGACGCCGAGAGTGAGCACATGGTGCAAGCCGCGTTGGAGCAGGCCATGCGCCACCGCACCACCCTGGTCATCGCTCACCGTTTGGCCACGGTGCAAAACGCCGACCAGATTGTGGTGCTGGAGGCGGGGCAGATTGTTGATGTGGGCAACCACGCTGAACTCTTAGCGCGTGGTGGTTTGTACGCGCGCTTGGCTCAAATGCAGTTTGACGTTGACCGTCTCGACCAGTCTTGAAATGTCATAAGGATGCTTTGAGACCGGTGTTCTCCCGGTGCCTCCACGCACGCCGCCAACTCCAAAGGCCTGCGAACAGCAGCGGAACGCCCAGCACAACGACCGCCAACGCATCAAGCCAGCCATAACGTCGGGCTCGGTAAAACGCTTGCACC
>JBJTHI010000204.1:0-4310 GCA_046094425.1 Burkholderiales bacterium
TGAAGGCCAAGGCGGCTGAGAAGACTGAGAAGAAGGCTAAGGTGGTTCCAGCGAAGTAGCTCGCCACACCGCCCCCTCACCCCAACCCTCTCCCAGAGGGAGAGGGAGAAATTCATACCCCCTCTCCCTCTGGGAGAGGGTTGGGGTGAGGGGGCGGTGTGGCGAGCTACTTCGCTGGAACCACCTTAGCCTTCTTCTCAGTCTTCTCAGCCGCCTTGGCCTTCACGATGGTGTCGCCTGCCTCTCTCAAAGCATGCAGTTCACCCAAGGCCCGCTTGTACTCATTCGGGAACACCTTTACAAACTTGGCACGCGACTCGGCCCAGTAGTCCAGGATGTAGCGTGCGCGCAGCGAGCCTGTCCACTTGTGGTGGTCCTCCACCAATTGGCGCAACTGTGCTTCGTCGCTGAGGCCGCGGTGCCAAATGGCGCGCGGCACGCTGGCCTCTTGTTCTTCCGTAGTCAGCACTTTTTCCAAAGCCACCATGCTGGTATTGCAGCGGCGGGCATGAGTGGTGGTGTGGCTTATGTGTTTGACGAAGACAAACAGTTTGCCCGCCGCAAAGTTGCGGCCGGTTTCGCCCAGCACCACCACGGTGCCGCCCGTCATGTACTCGCAGCCGTGGTCGCCTGTGCCTTCCACCACCGTGGTCGCACCGGAGAGCCGCACCGCGAAACGTTCACCGGCCACGCCTCGGAAGAAGGCTTCACCGCTGGTCGCGCCATAAAGCACGGTGTTGCCAACGATGATGTTCTTGGTGGCATCGCCTCGGAACTCCAAACTCGGACGAATCGCAATACGCCCGCCTGACAGGCCTTTGCCGGTGTAGTCGTTGGCGTCACCAATCAAATAGAAGGTGATGCCCTTGGCCAAGAAGGCACCAAAACTTTGCCCGCCCGTGCCTTCCATTTGAATGAAAATGCTTTGGTCGGGCAACCCTTCGGGATGCCGCCGCACCAACTCGCCCGAGAGCATGGCCCCCACGGTGCGGTTGACGTTGCGCACCTCTTGCATGAACTGCACCTTCTCGCCACGTTCAAACGCGGGCAGGCACTTTTCAATCAGCTTCACGTCCAGGGCACGCGACAGGCCATGGTCTTGTTCTTCCACTTGGCGGCGCGGCACATCCGCCGGTGCGCTGGGCAAATGGAATACACGGCTGAAGTCCAGGCCTTGCGCCTTCCAGTGGCTGATGCCTTTTTTGGTGTCCAGCAGGTCGGCACGGCCCACCAAGTCGTCGAACTTCTTGATGCCGAGCTGGGCCATGATTTGGCGCGCTTCTTCGGCCACGAAGAAGAAGTAGTTCACGACATGCTCGGGTTTGCCTTGGAATTTGGCGCGCAGCACCGGGTCCTGCGTAGCCACGCCCACGGGGCAGGTGTTGAGGTGGCATTTGCGCATCATGATGCAGCCTTCCACCACCAGGGGGGCGGTGGCAAAACCAAACTCATCCGCACCCAAGAGCGCACCAATCACCACATCGCGGCCCGTTTTCATTTGGCCGTCAGCCTGGACACGAATGCGGCTGCGCAGGCGGTTGAGCACCAGGGTTTGCTGAGTTTCGGCCAAGCCCAGCTCCCACGGCGTACCGGCGTGTTTGATGGAACTCCAAGGCGATGCGCCGGTGCCACCATCGTGGCCTGCAATCACCACATGGTCGGCTTTGGCTTTGGCCACGCCTGCGGCAATCGTGCCCACACCCACTTCGGACACCAGCTTGACACTGATGCTGGCGCGCTGGTTGGCGTTTTTCAGGTCGTGAATCAACTGGGCCAGGTCTTCAATCGAATAAATGTCGTGATGCGGCGGCGGACTGATGAGGCCCACACCCGGCACCGAGTAGCGCAAGAAACCAATGTAGTCGCTGACCTTGCCGCCGGGCAGTTGGCCGCCCTCGCCCGGCTTGGCACCCTGGGCCATCTTGATCTGAATTTGATCCGCCGAGATCAGGTACTCGGTGGTCACACCAAAGCGGCCCGAAGCCACTTGTTTGATCTTGCTGCGCAGCGAGTCACCGGCTTTGAGTTCATAGTCAGCCACGATGACTTTGTCACCCAGCACTTGAGACACTTTGGTGCCGTCGGCAATGGAAATGCCTTTGAGCTCGTTGCGGTAACGCGCCGGGTCTTCGCCGCCTTCGCCGGTGTTGCTCTTGCCGCCGATGCGGTTCATGGCGATGGCCAGCGTGCTGTGGGCTTCGGTGCTGATGGAACCCAGCGACATCGCGCCGGTAGCAAAACGCTTGACGATTTCTGCGGCACTCTCCACCTCGTCCACAGGAATGGCTTTGCTCGGATCGAGTTTGAACTCAAACAAACCACGCAGCGTCATGTGGCGGCGTGATTGGTCGTTGATGAGTTGGGCATACTCTTTGTAGGTGTCGAACTTGTTGGCGCGGGTGCTGTGCTGCAACTTGGCGATGGCATCGGGCGTCCACATATGCTCTTCGCCACGCACGCGCCAAGCGTATTCGCCGCCTGCGTCGAGCATGTTTTCCAAAACCGGGTCGTCGCTGAACGCAGCCCGGTGCATACGCAGCGCTTCTTCAGCCACCTCAAACACACCAATGCCGCCTACTTGGCTGGCGGTGCCACGGAAATACTTCTCCACCATGCCTGCTTCCAGGCCAATGGCTTCAAAGAGCTGGGCACCGCAGTAAGACATGTAGGTGGACACACCCATCTTGGACATGATCTTGGACAGGCCTTTGCCGATGGCTTTCACATAGTTGTAAATGGCTTTGTCGGCGCTCAGATCCGCAGGGAATTCACTGCGCATGGCGGTCAAGGTTTCCATGGCCAGGTAGGGGTGTACGGCTTCCGCGCCATACCCCGCCAGCACGGCAAAGTGGTGCACCTCGCGTGCCGTGCCGGTCTCCACCACCAAACCCGCTGTGGTGCGCAAGCCCTCGCGCACCAGGTGCTGGTGAATGGCCGACAACGCCAACAGCGCCGGAATTGCCACATGGTCGCGGTTCATCTGGCGGTCGCTGATGATGAGGATGTTGTGGCCACTCTTGATGGCGTCCACGCTCTCAGCGCACAGGGATGCAAGTTTGGCCTCCACGCCCTCATCGCCCCAAGCCAAGGGGTAGGTGATGCGCAACTCGCAGCTCTTGAACTTGCCCGAGGTGTGTTTGTCGATATGGCGCAGCCGTGCCATGTCGTTGAAGTCCAGCACCGGCTGGGGCACTTCCAGCCGCATGGGCGGGTTGATGGCATTGATGTCCAGCAAATTCGGCTTGGGGCCGATGAAGGACACCAGCGACATCACGATGTTTTCGCGAATCGGGTCGATGGGTGGGTTCGTGACCTGCGCAAACAACTGCTTGAAGTAGTTGTAGAGCGGCTTGTTTTTGTCCGACAACACCGCCAGGGGCGAGTCGTTGCCCATGGAGCCGATGCCCTCTTCGCCTTGCTGCGCCATCGGGCTCATCAGGAACTTGATGTCTTCCTGGGTGTAGCCAAAGGCTTGTTGGCGGTCCAGCAAACTTTCCGCGAACACATGCGTGTCAGCCACGGCAGGCAGCGAATCGAGTTTGATGCGGACACTTTCAATCCACTGCCGGTAAGGCTTGGCCGAGGCGTATTGGTTTTTCAGTTCTTCGTCGTCCACGATGCGGCCTTGTTCCAGGTCGATGAGGAACATCTTGCCGGGTTGCAAACGCCACTTCTTGACGATTTTGTGTTGGGGAATCGGCAGCACGCCGGACTCCGAAGCCATCACCACGATGTCGTCGTCGGTGACGATGTAACGCGCCGGGCGCAGCCCGTTGCGGTCTAGCGTGGCGCCAATTTGGCGGCCATCGGTGAACACCATGGCGGCTGGGCCGTCCCACGGTTCCAGCATGGCCGCGTGGTACTCGTAGAAGGCACGACGCCGCTCGTCCATGGTGGTGTGCTGCTCCCAGGCCTCGGGAATCATCATCATGGCCGCGTGGGCCAACGGATAGCCCGACATGGTCAACAGCTCGAGCGCGTTGTCGAAGGTGGCGGTGTCAGATTGGTGCTCAAAGCTGATGGGATAGAGCTTCTTCAGATCGTCCCCAAGCACCGGCGACTTCATCACGCCTTCACGTGCACGCATCCAGTTGAAATTGCCTTTGACGGTGTTGATCTCGCCGTTGTGCGCCACAAAGCGGTAGGGGTGGGCCAGCGGCCACTCGGGGAAGGTGTTGGTGGAGAAACGCTGGTGCACCAGGGCCAATGCAGACGTGGCACGCGGGTCGCTCAGGTCTTTGTAGTACTTACCCACCTGGTCGGCCAGGAGCAGGCCTTTGTAGATGATGGTGCGGCAGCTCATGCTGGGC
>JBJTHI010000205.1:0-5121 GCA_046094425.1 Burkholderiales bacterium
ATGAATATCTCCTTCAAACCGGGGAACATTCCCCAGATCGAAGGGTTGACCTGCTTGCCTTCCCAGACAAGTACCCACCCAAAGGAAAACGCGGTGGCTCCCCTTGCCGGGAGGCCACCGCGTCAGCGGTTTAGTTCAACACCTTGTAAGAAAACACCGTGTAGGCCGCAATGGCCGGTACGGAAATGCAGGTGCCCACCAAAATAACTTTCAGCGCTGCCGGGCTGCTGGCTGCTTCCCACAACGTGAGGCGGTCAATCACCACATAGGGATAAAGGCTGTAGGCCAAGCCAAAGAAACCCAGCACAAACACCGCGATCACCAGCACAAAGGGCAACCAGCACACCTTGCCCAGCACGCGGTGCGAGTTCAGCATGGCCCGTGCGCCGACCAAAGCCAGTACCGTCATCAACGGAATCGGCAACAGGGCAATGAACTCCGGCATGCTGAACCAGCGTTCGCGTACCGTGGTGCTGACCAGCGGCGTGGCAATGGAGATCAAGCCCATGCCCACCACCACCGGTGCCCAGGCCAATTTGGCCCAGCGCACGGCATGCACTTGCAGTGCTCCTTCAGTTTTCATGATGAGCCAACACGCGCCGAGCAACACATAAGCCGCGGGCAAGGCCAGGGCAATGGCGGCGGCGAACAGGTGATAGACCCAACCGCTTTGCAAGCCGGTGATGTAGTGGCCCAGCATCCAGCCCTGTGAAACAGCCGCCAAACCGGAACCCGCGAAAAACAAGCGGTTCCACAGCCGTTTGTGGTGGTCTTGGGCCTTGGTGCGAAAGTCAAAGGCCACGCCGCGCAGGGTCAAGCCAATCAACATCAAGGCCACCGGGAAATACAGTGCGCCCAGCACCATGCCATGTGCTTTGGGAAAAGCAATCAGCAAGATGCCCACACCCAGCACCAACCAGGTTTCGTTGGCGTCCCAGAACGGGCCGATGCTGGCCACCATGATGTCTTTCTCTGCCAGAGTGGCGCGTGGCATCAACATGCCCACACCCAGGTCGTAGCCATCGAGCACCACATAGGCCAGCATGGACAGGCCCATCAGGCCCATGAAAATCACGGGCAAGGCTTGGTCGAAGTTCATGTTCGCACCTCATGGGGTGACACTGCTGTGATCTTGCGTGGGGGGTGATCCAGCAGCGACACGGGTTTTTCTGCCATGTACTTGAGCACGCCCACATAGGCCACGATCAGGGCCAGGTAGAGCGTGACATACATGGTCAGGGTCAAGGCGATCCAGGGCGAGGCTACGTTAGAGGCGACATCGGCCGTTTTCAGCAAACCATAGACCACATAAGGCTGGCGACCAATTTCGGTCACATACCAACCGGCCACCGTGGCCACCCAGCCGGAGAAAGTCATCGCGGCCAAGCCCCAAAGCCACAGGCGCGGCATTTGCTGCCCCTGCCAACTTGCACGCCGCAAGCGCCACAGGCCGAACCAACTGGCGGCCAGCATCAGCATGCCTGTGCCCACCATCACACGAAAGCCCCAGAACACGGGTGCCACTGGCGGATGCTGGCCTTCAAAATCGTTCAGGCCGCGAATCTCGCCATTCCAGTCATGGGTGAGGATGAAGCTGGCCAGTTTGGGAATGCCGACTTCGAAGTGGTTGGTGCGCGCGGCCTCATCGGGCAGGGCGAACAACAGCAGCGGCGCGCCTTTTTCGGTGTTCCATACGCCTTCCATGGCCGCCACTTTTTGCGGCTGGTGTTCCAGCGTGTTCAGGCCGTGCATGTCCCCTGCGATGATTTGCAGCGGTATCAGCACCGCACCCAGTGTGAGCCCCACGCGCAGCACCTTGGTGGTGGATTCATTGACTGCTTTTTTCAACAACTGCCAAGCACTGATGCCCGCCAGCAAAAAAGCCACCGTCAGCCCCGAGGCCAGCAGCACGTGCACCAGCCGGTAGGGGAAGGAGGGGTTGAAGATCACCTGCATCCAACTGGTCACATGGGCTTGACCATCAATCACTTCAAACCCGGCGGGCGTTTGCATCCACGAGTTCAAGGCCAAGATCCAAAACGCACTGAGTGTGGTGCCGAAAGCCACCAAAAATGTGGCCGCCAAATGCACCCGTTCGCTGACGCGGCCATGACCAAAGAGCATGATGCCCAGGAATGAGGCTTCCAGGAAAAACGCCGTCAACACCTCGTAGCCCAGCAGCGGCCCCGCCACATTGCCCACTTTTTCCATGAAGCCCGGCCAGTTGGTGCCGAACTGAAAACTCATGGTGATGCCGCTGACCACACCCAGCGCAAAGCTCAAGGCAAACACTTTGGTCCAGAAGCGGTAGGCCACGAGCCAAGCATCGTCCTTCGTTTTCAGCCAGCGCCAGCGGAAGAACAGCAGCGTCCACCCGAGTGCAATCGTGATGGTCGGAAAGAGGATGTGAAAAGTAATGTTGGCCGCGAACTGCATGCGGGCCAGAAGTAAAGCGTCCATCGTTTGTTGCCTGTAGTTGACTCTTGCCGCCTCGCACCACGCTGGTCTTGCCTGTGAACTCCAACAAGCGTTGCACCTTGGCGCCCATCTTCATTAGTTGGGAGAGAGTTTTTTGGTCTAAGCGCTGCACGTCTTCAAACCAGTTGGTCATGAGTTCAATCAAGTCGTGCATGCCGCGCATGCGCTCTTGCGCAATGCGGTCTTCCTCGCTGCTGGGGTTCTCTAGCAGGGCATTGCGTAGCATGGACAGCGTGGGCTCAATTTCGCGGCGGCGGCGTTCTTCCGCCAGGGTTTGAAAAATTTGCCATGCGTCACTTGGCGCAGAAAAGTATTCGCGCCTGTCGCCAGGGATGTGCTTCAAATGCACCAAACGCCAAGCCTGCAACTCCTTGAGGCCCATGCTCACGTTGGAGCGGCTGAATTCCAGTTTTTCCGCGATCTCGTCGGCATTCAGCGGGGCGGGCGAGACAAAAATCAAGGCGTAAATTTGCCCCACGGTGCGGTTGATGCCCCAGCGGCTGCCCATTTCACCGAAGTGAGCGACGAAACTTTGAACCAAGGGAGAGAGCGTCATGACGTGGCTTTCTTAAATCTCAGGCTGCATCATGAACGAAATTTTCAGTAAATACTGAAAACTCAGGAATAACCGCATGGTGCGCCGGGGCAATGTCATCAGGGCATGGGGGGCTTGCTTTTCGCCTTGGGCCACAATCTCCATCCACCACTCTTATTGCGCTTATGAGCCTGCCGTCCGCCTCGTTTGAACTTGCTGGAAAACACCTGGTGCTGGGCCTAACCGGGGGCATTGCTTGCTACAAAGCCGCTGAACTCACCCGCGCTTTGGTCAAAGCCGGGGCCACGGTGCAGGTCGTGATGACCGCCGCTGCCGAGCAGTTCATCACCCCGGTGACGCTGCAAGCGCTGTCCAATCGCACGGTTTACAGCAGCCAGTGGGATGCACGCGAGCCCAACAACATGGCCCATATCAACCTCACACGTGAGGCCGACGCCGTGCTCATTGCCCCGGCCACCGCCGACTTCATGGCCAAGTTGTTGCATGGCAGAGCGGACGATTTACTCAGCCTGCTGTGCCTGGCCCGCCCGCTGGCAAGCTGCCCCTTGCTCTTGGCCCCGGCCATGAACCGCGAAATGTGGGAGCACCCCGCCACCCGGCGCAATGTGGCCCAACTCCAGTTGGACGGTTGCACCGTGCTCGGCCCCGGCCATGGCGACCAAGCCTGTGGTGAAGTGGGTGATGGCCGCATGCTCGAACCCCTGGAATTGCTGGACGAAGTGATTGCCTTCTTCCAGCCCAAAATTCTGCAAGGCCAACGCTGGCTGATGACGGCAGGCCCCACCTTCGAGCCCATAGACCCGGTGCGCGGCATCACCAACCGCTCCAGCGGCAAAATGGGTTTTGCCATCGCGCGCGCGGCTCAAGAAGCCGGCGCCGAAGTGACCTTGGTGGCCGGGCCTGTTCACCTGCCCACGCCACGTGGTGTGCGGCGTATTGACGTGCAGACGGCACAACAAATGCTCGAGGCTGTGACGGCACATGCCAAAAACGCCCAAGTCTTCGTGGCCACCGCCGCCGTGGCCGATTGGCGGCCTGCCCATTTGTCCGACCACAAAATCAAAAAGAACGGCAGCAAGGTCGCCCCCACGTTTGAGTTGACCGAGAACCCCGACATTTTGGCCAGCGTGTCCCTCGGCGCGAACCCGCCTTACTGCGTGGGTTTTGCCGCAGAAAGCCACCACCTCATTGAGCATGCCCGAGAAAAACTGGAACGCAAACGCCTGCCCTTGGTGGTTGGCAACCTCGGCCCCGCCACTTTCGGGCAAGACGACAATGCCCTGACCTTGGTGGATGCCCAAGGTCACCGCGAATTGCCGCGTGCCGACAAATTCACTTTGGCTCGGCAATTGATTGCTGAGATTGCTCAACGCTTGAAAAACGCTTGAATTTCTTATGACCACGATCGATGTGAAAGTGCTCGACGCCAGACTGGCCGAGCGTTTTGATGAACTGCAACCCCGTTACGCCACCCCAGGCAGCGCTGGTTTGGATTTGCGGGCTTGTTTAGACAAAGCGCTGGTGCTGGAGCCCGGCCAAACCGTGCTCATCCCCACGGGTTTGTCCATCCACATCGGCGACCCCACCCTGGCCGCCGTCATCCTGCCGCGCTCGGGGCTCGGCCACAAACATGGCATCGTGCTTGGGAATTTAGTGGGCTTGATCGACTCCGACTACCAAGGCCCTTTGATGGTGAGCTGCTGGAACCGCAGCGAGGCGCCTTTCACCATCGAACCGATGGAGCGCATTGCCCAATTGGTGATCCTGCCCGTGGTGCAAGCGCAGTTCCGTCGCGTGGAGGAATTCGGCGCGTCGGCGCGAGGTGAGGGCGGGTTTGGATCGACGGGGCGTTAAGCGGTTCAGTGCTCAATCCAACCGTATTCGTTTCAGGTGTGTTTATCCTGTCGTCTAATCTGGTTTTGCCAGATTAGACGACGATCTAAATTACGTTGAACTAAACCGCTGACGCGGTGGCCTCCCGGCAAGGGGAGCCACCGCGTTTTCCTTTGGGTGGGTACTTGTCTGGGAAGGCAAGCAGGTCAACCCTTCGATCTGGGGAATGTTCCCCGGTTTGAAGGAGATATTCA
>JBJTHI010000206.1:0-17215 GCA_046094425.1 Burkholderiales bacterium
GCCCCACGCTTTGCATCAGCGCGGCAGTCGCCACCACCAGCAAGAGGGCAGCGGCGGTGAAGACCTCCGGGGCATCACTGCGGGCAATCCAGCGCAGTGCCGGGCGCAACAGCAAACGCCCGCCCAAAACGATGGCAACGATGACGGCCAGCGCCTTGGCCGCCCCCCACCATCCGCCGCCGCTGGTATGCACGTCACTCACCGCCAACAGCGGCAGCAGCGCCAAGATGGGGATGGCGGCCACGTCTTGTAAGAGCGCCACACTGAGCACACTTTGGCCTGACGAGGTGGCCATGAGGTTGCGTTCATTCAGCACGCCCAACCCAATGGCAGTGGACGACATGGCCAGCCCAAGCGCTGCGGCCAGCGCCAAGCGCCAGTCCAAGCCCCACACCACAGCGAGCAAGCCCATCAGCGTGGCCGAGCCGAAGAGTTGCACACTGCCCCAACCAAAGATGGGCTTGCGCAGGGCCCACAAGCGGCGTGGTTCCAACTCCAACCCCACCAGAAACAACATCAACACCACGCCAAACTCCGCGAAATGCAGCATTTGTTCAGGGTCGGTCACCAGTTTCAAACCCCAAGGGCCGATGGCGATGCCCGCCGCGAGGTAACCGATGATGGATCCCAGCCCCAAGGCTTTGGCCAAGGGCACAGCCAAAACAGCGGCGCACAAGTAGATGAGGCTGGTGGTCAGCCAAGAAGAGTGTTCCATCAGGCGACCCGGCTGTTGTGTGCGCGTTTGTGGGTGTCCTGCTCAGTGTTTGGCGGGCGAGCGCTGCTGGGCACTTCGCAGGCGATGCATTCGGGCAAACCGTCCAACTCCGGCCATTCGGGGTAGCTTCGCAGTTGCTGGGCGTACTGCGCTGCGGCTTGTTCAATGTCGCCATCACTGACGCGCTGCGCACCATGCAGCAGCAAGGGTGGCAAAAATCGCATGCCGCACAGGGCAGCGGTTTGCTCATAGGGTGGCAAAAACGCGTCGAAGAAATAACGGTTGTAGCCACTGGGGGAATACGAGTCTTCGGGGCCACCCGTGCTGGCCACCAGCCACAGGTCTTTGCCCCGAAGTGCATGACCGCCCGGGCCATAAGCCCAGCCCAAGGTGAGCACCTCGTCCACCCACAACTTCATCAAAGCAGGCATGTGGTACCAGTGGATGGGGTGCTGCCACACCACCAACTGGGCCTGCTCCAGCAGACGCTGCTCGGTTGCCACGTCCACCGCATAGTCTGGGTACAGGGCATACAGGTCGCGCACCGCCACCCGCCCACCCACGGCGGTTGCAGCGCGCATCAAGGCCCTGTTGGCACGGGAGTGGGCCATGTCAGGGTGGGCGACCAGCACCAGAACGTCTGGTGTGGGGGTAGAAATCGCGTTGGATTCAACAGTCATGGCAGCGTGAGGAATGAGCAAAACCGCAAGATTAGCGGGTGAATACGGGTGATTTCTGGGTCGCCAGGACGCAAGCTGGCATACATAATGCCTTGGTCGTTCACGAATTGAGCACTCACATGCCTGCTCACCCCGCTGCTCTCTCTGCATTGGCGCCACAGTTTCAGCGCTTTGTTGACGATGAGTTGTCACGCAGCCCCGCGTTGATTGACGCCATCGCTGTCGGCACCATCGAACAATTGCGCCAACCCACGGGTGGCATGTTATCGCTCCAGGAGCGGCAACACTACTTTGAGTTGATCGACCACCTGCGCCAGCGCCACGGCTTGTTGCGCGATGGGTTTGTGGACACCCTGGCCCAATTGGTGCGCAACGATTTACAAGAACGCCACAGCGGTGTGCACAGCGCATCCAGTGTGGACTTTGGCGATTTCGGCGGCACCCTCACCTTGATGGACGAAGGCCAAGTCGAGGCGGATATTGAAATCTCCCGCGCTGCCCTCTTGATCGACAGCACCGCCGAGTGGGAGCTGCGAGAGCTGCAATCCTTCACGTCCACGCTCAATGGGCAGCAGCATGTCACGCCCGAGTCCAACCCATTTCGGCCCGTGTTTTACGCCCGCGCACTGTGGCACGGGGCATGTGCCATCACCTCGGCCCCGGTTCAGCGTGGCATTTTTTTGCTGCTGGCATCAGGTGTGGCCTCGGGTTTACTCAAAAAAGCCTGGGCGGCAGCGTCCAGCCGCATCGAAGCCATGGGCATCACACCGGGCATGTACCGCACGGTGGTGCTGACCGCCAGCAGCACCGGCGGCAGCCGTGTGCCACCCAAGGGCGGCGTAGCCACCAGCACGCCCACAGAAGCCGCTTTGTTTGGTTTGCCGCCGGCCCCTGCCACCTTGAGTTGGGCACGCGAGCAACTCAACCACCGCCAGTCACCCGCCAGCCGCGCGCATGCCAGCAACGAACTGGGACTGCCCGATTTGCCGCGCTCAGGCTTCACACCTGGCCCCGAATTCGCGCAGGCGTTGTTGCGGCTGGAACAACTGCTGGCCCAACTGCCTGCACACGGTGCCGGCTCAAGCGTGCACAGCGAATTGGCAACGCCACGCCTGCGCGACCACCTGCAAGCCCTCACCGCAGCCACATCGGAGCGCAGCGACCACCAGATCATTGATCTGATGGCACGGTTTTTCGATGTGGTGCTGTCAGACACGCAAGTCCACGCAGCCTGTCGTCCCTTGCTCACCAAACTCCAGTCTTCTGCCTTGCAAGTAGCGCTGGACGACTCCAGCATGCTCGCCGACCACCGGCACCCGGTTTGGCTGTTCATGGATCAACTGAGTAGCGCCTTCGCACTGTATTTCCATCCGGGTGATCCCAGGCTGTCTGCACTGCGCAGTTTTTCCGACGAATTGCTACAAGAAATGGTCGCCAACAGCGCCCAAGATGCAGGTCTGTACCGCCTTGCACTGGCCCGGCTTGGCAGCCACCTTCAGAGCGCACGCGAGGCCGAGTTGGCGGCCGCTGGGCAGCATGTGGACGAGCTGTTATTGCTGGAAAAGCGCGACCATTTGCAAAGACAAATTTCGCAGCGGCTTGTGGATCAACTGGTGCCTCTGCGGGTGACCCCTGGCGTGCGGCGTTTTATCACCGGCGAGTGGGCGCGTGTGCTGGCCCACGCCATGTTGCGCCACGGCGAGCAGTCTGAGACAACCATCGCCTACATGAAGGCTGTGGACGATTTGCTGTGGAGCCTGAACCCACCTGACCACCCACAAAGCCGCCAGCGCCTGCTGCACTTGTTGCCTAACCTACTGCACCGGCTGCGCACCGGCATGAGCTTGATCGGCCTGCCCACCAGTGAGCAAGAACACTTCATGAACGAGCTCATGACCTTGCACACCGAAGCCCTGCGGCCCGGGCAAAAAGGCAGCGGCGGCGGCGTGGTGGGCTTGGCACCCACGTCAGCAGCCAAGGCCGCCACGCCCGAACAAATCGTACAAATGCTGCGCGACGAACCTGCCCCGGCCGAGCAACTGGGACCATCTTTTGCAGACTCGCTGATCGAGTTGTCATCCATGGACACCGTGCCCGCCGAGCTGCTCGAAACCCACCCGCCCGGAGAAGACAGCGACTTTTCCTCTCCCGTCGAATCCATGTCAGTCGGCCAGGGCATCCGGCTCTTTTTGCGTGGCCGCTGGAGCCGGGTACAACTCTTGTGGCGCAGCCCCAAAGGCATGTACTTTTTGTTTGCCGGCGAAGCGCCCGGCCGCACCCACTCCATCACCCAGGCTGCGCTGGAGCGGCTCAGCGGCGAAAAATTGCTGCTGCCGCTGGAGGAGCAGGTTTTGTCGCAACGGGCACTGAAAGCGGTGATCGACGAGCTGGTTTGATTCGCTCAGTGACACAGACAAACTCTGTAGTGGCACCAGAATCAAAGCAGCGGGTGAGTAGCGAGAAAGCGGCTCACCAACTCTTGGTGGTGAACCCATCCGCCTGAGTGCAGCGTAACTCGTGGGCCAGGGTATCAAAACTCACGGTCAGAACCGCCTCATGCTGGCCCTGGCGCCAAGACAAAACGAGCGTTTCGTCTTCACTGGAGGACAGCGTGAACTCTCCCGCGAACGCAGGGTGCGTGTTGCGAAATTCAATCAATGCCAACAACTGCTGAACTACAGGACGCCGAACTTGCAGTTGCATCTCCGCAGCTGTGTAGCGATGGCGGTTGATGTCACGCCCCACGCGGGTGGTGCGCAGCAAGTCCATGTCGTTGTGGCCAGCGAGCAAACCGACGTAGTACACCTGAGGGATGCCAGGCATAAAAAACTGAATTGCCCGCGCCAGCAAATACTGGCGATCGTTTCTCGCCAAGGCATCGTAGAACGTGCAATTGACTTGGTAGAGATCCAGGTTAGACGCTGCGGCACCTGTGGCTTCTCGACTTTGTCCATCTTGGTGCTTCGACCCGAGGTACCCGTCACGATGACCTTGTCCAACTGAAGGCCATCGTTTTTAGCCTCAGTGGCGGGCGGTGCGTCAGGGGCGGCTGGAGCAGCCTGCGCTGCAGGCGCAGCCGGAGTCTGGGCTTGCGCTGGCCCGCCAACAACGGCCAGTAGCGCCACGGCAAGCGCGATCGGTGATCGTTTGAATGTAGTGCTGATGTCGCGCATGCAGTATGTCTCCGAGTTGATGTTGGGTTGCGCGCCACGGCCTTGAGCTTTCTCGGCATGACCCGCCAGGATCGAGGTGCCACAACGGCACAGCGGGCTCTATCGGGCTCCGCATGGCAAAGACTTTAACAAGAATGCAATCGATTGCATTCTGGGTAAACACCAAGGGTCGCTCACATTTATTTCGGTGTTTACCCTTTTATCTCCGACACCCTTGGCGTCATCTTTGTGCACTTATGCAAACGTTTTATGTCGCCATGCTTGAGTGCGCTTGTCGAACAAACGCTAGGCCGGAATTCAGCGGGCGCGGAGTGCAGAGTCGCTAACCGGGCGAGTGCTGGCGCGCACAATCAGCTCGACCGGCAAAGAGCGGGGTTGCACTTGTTCGCCATCGATGATGCGCAGCAACGCATCCACCAACTCGACACCTGCTCGCGCAATGGGCTGGCGCACTGTGGTCAGAGGGGGGTTGGAGTGGCTGGCCCACTCGATGTCGTCATAACCAACCACCGCGACGTCGTCAGGGACTCGACGCCCGAACACCGCCAATGCCTGTGTCGTGGCACTGGCCAATACATCGCTGCAAGCGAATACCGCATCGAATGAAATACCCTCTTCGCAAAGCCGCGTGATGCCAGCACGGGCCTGGTTGGCGTCGAACGGCACGGGAACCAACAATGCTGGGTCGGTGCTCAAATGTGCATCGGCATGCGCCTGCTGGTAGCCCTGAAAGCGATGCAAAACTTCGGGCAGTGCCACGTCGCCCAAAAACACGACACGCCTGTGCCCCAACCCTAGCAAATGCTGGGTCGCCAGCAAACCGCCAATCACATTTTCTCCGCCCACGGTGCAGTAGATTTGCCGAGGCATTTGGGTGCCCCACACCACCACCGGTAACTGCTGGGCAGCCAGTCGGTTGAGTTGATCGTGGTGCCGCCACTGACCAATCAAAATCACCCCGATGGCAACGCCTGACTGAATCAAGTTGCCGACCGAATCCAGGTGCTCCGCATCCACACGCGAAAGCAACATATCAAAACCTCTCTCGGTCAACGCATCGGCCAAGCTGCCCACCATGGACAGGAAAAAAGGATCTGACACATGCTGCCGCGACACGCGGTCATAGGGAATCACAACCGCGACCGTGCGGTTTTGTTTGAGGCGTAAGTTCTTTGCGCCCACATTGATGGAGTAGTTCAACGAACGCGCCAGTTCATCCACACGCTGGCGGGTTTGTTCACTGATCAAAGGGCTGCCATTGAGCGCACGCGACACCGTCGCCACCGACACGCCCGCCAACCGGGCAATGTCCGCCATTTGTAAGCGACGCCTATCCGCAGAGGACGTTGTTGCTCGAGGCAACTCCGAAGAAGTGGGGTTTTGATTTTTCTTTCGCATCACAGATCAACATCATGCAACAGCCGAGGGGTGAACCCACTGGTACAGCAACCACGCGGCATCGCCCAGTCCACTTTTTTTCAGTGCTGAGAACAAACTCATCGCCAAGTCAGACTCCTCAGTGGCCACTTCACCCAGTACAGCCTGCGCTGCTGCCAGTGCCGCGTCGGCGTCTCTGCGATTGAGTTTGTCAGCTTTGGTGAGCAGCACCAGCAGCTTCACGGAACCATTGACCAAACGGGGCGCGATGAACTCCAGCAGTTGTTTGTCCAGGTCCGTGAAACCCAAACGCGAATCCACCATCAGCACCACGCCGCGCAGGCTGCGTCTTTCGGCCAAATAGTCGGCCATCACCTGCTGCCAGCGCAGCTTGGCACCCCGCGCCACGGCGGCATAACCGTAGCCGGGCAAATCGGCGAACAAAGCATCGGGTTGCAACTTGGGGCCCACTTCAAACAAATTGATGTGCTGGGTGCGGCCAGGGGTTTTCGATGCAAAGGCCAACCGCCCTTGCTGGGCCAGGGTGTTGATGGCCGTGCTTTTGCCCGCGTTGGAGCGGCCCACAAAGGCAATCTCGGGTAACTCGGTAGGCGGCAGTTGATCCAATTGACTCGCCGTGGTGAGGAAGCGCGCTGAGTGCGTCCACGCCAGGGCTTCACGCTGCTCGGGCGCCAGTTGGGTCAAATCGGCTGCGGCAGAATGGGTGGGCCGAGAAGCTTGGGGCGTTTTTCCAGGCGGAACCTTGGCGGACTTGCGGGGGGGCTGGGTCATATTTATGCTGGCCGCGTAGGCCCCAAATCACTCCATTGTAAAATCGACGGGTTTTGCACTTGAAAGCAAAGAGAAACATGAAGTCTGACGCACCTTCTTTGTCTACCCGAACCTACGCGGCCACCGCCCTGGTATTGGCTTGTTTGATGGGCACGGCCCATGCCGCCACCCCGGCCACTCCACCAGCCAAAGCCGCCGCCGTGGCGCCCAAACCTGACCTGGTCAAAGGCCAGGCCATCGCCACCAATGTGTGCATGGCCTGCCACACCTTTGATGGCAAACGCGGCGCACCCGCCAACCCGATTCTGCAAGGCCAGCATCCCGAGTACTTGGTCAAACAACTGGCCGACTTCAAAGCGGGCAAACGCAAAAACGCTGTGATGCAAGGTTTTGCCGCCACCTTGAGCGAGGAAGACATGCGCAACGTGGCCGCCTTCTACGCCAGTAAGGCTCCGGTGCCCGGCAATGCCACCAGCAAAGAGACCGTGGCTCTTGGCGAAAAAATTTACCGTGGTGGCATTTCTGACCGGGCCATCCCGGCTTGCGCGGGTTGCCATAGCCCCAACGGCGCAGGCATTCCCTCGCAATACCCACGCCTGGGCGGGCAGCACGCAGCCTACACCCAAGCTCAACTGACCGCTTACCGTGACGGCGGCCGAGTGAACACCCAAATGACGGGAGTGGCCGCCAAGATGAGCGATAAAGAAATCAAAGCAGTCGCCGACTACATCGCAGGCTTGCGTTAATCCGCGTCCACCCAGCCCTGCCAGAGGCCGGTCGCAGACCGGCCTTTTTTCTTCGCTGGAGGGCGCTCGTCCTGTGGGGGCATTGCCAGCGAACCCATCTCCCGCCAACGATAATTCGCTGTCATGTCCTCTTTGGCTCCTGTTGACCCTTCACCTGCCGTGAATCAGACACCGCAGCGCCCGCAGCACTCCGCGACCCGGGAGTTGCTGGACTTGCTCGCGTCCATGCGGTTCTCCATTTCCCTGCTCACTGTCATTTGTATTGCTTCGGTGATCGGCACTGTGGTCAAACAGCACGAACCGCCGGTCAACTATGTAAATCAGTTCGGGCCGTTTTGGTCACAGGTGTTTGGTGCGGTGAACCTCTACACCGTGTACAGCGCTTGGTGGTTCTTGCTGATCCTGGCTTTTTTGGTGCTCTCCACCAGCCTGTGTATCGCTCGCAACACGCCGAAAATTTTGGCCGACTTGCGCAACTACAAAGAGAGCATGCGCGAACAAGCCTTGCAGGCGTTTCACCTCAAGGGCCAAGCGCAAAGCAACGAATCGGCGGCTGACGCCCAAAGCCGCATCAGCGCCTTGCTGCAACAACAGGGCTGGAACCTCAAAGTACAAAACCGCCCACAAGGCGTGATGCTGGCCGCACGCAAAGGGGCCAGCAACAAACTCGGCTACATCGCCGCGCACTCGGCCATTGTGTTGATTTGCGTGGGGGGCTTGCTGGACGGTGACCTTGTGGTCAAAGCGCAAATGTGGTGGCAAGGCAAAACCGCGTTTCAAGGCGGCGGTTTGGTGCGGGAGGTGAAGCCTGAGCACCGGCTTGCAAGCCACAACCCCACCTTCCGCGCCAACCTCTTGGTGCCTGAGGGCGAGCGCTCGGGCACGGCCCTCATCAGCATGCAAGAAGGCGTGGTCTTGCAAGACTTGCCCTTCGACGTGGAGTTGAAAAAATTCATCGTCGAGTACTACAGCACTGGCATGCCCAAACTCTTTGCCAGTGAAATACTGATTCACGACCGCGACACCGGACAAGCCATCCCCGCCACGGTCGAAGTGAACAAACCCGCCTTCCACCGAGGCGTGGCCATTTACCAAAGCAGCTTTGACGACGGTGGCTCCACCCTGCAACTGCGCGGCATCCCCATGGCAGCGGGCGTGAAACCGCTGGACATTGAAGGCCAAGTGGGCAGCAGCAAACAACTGGGCAAAACCGATTCAGCCGCCAACGCACCGGGCGGCATCAGCGAAACACTCCAACTCGAATTCACCGGTCTGCGTGTCATCAACGTGGAGAACTTTGGCAGCGGCGAGTCGGCCACGTCCACCTCGGGAGCGGATGTGCGCAAAGTGAATTTGCAAACCAGCTTTCAAACCCTGAGCGAACACCTGGGTTCGGGGGCCAAAGTGCGCAATAAAAAAGACCTGCGCAACATGGGCCCCTCGGTGAGCTACAAGCTGCGCGATGCCGCCGGCCAGGCGCGCGAATTCAACAACTACATGCTGCCGGTGGAACTGGACGGACACTCGGTGTTCTTGGCCGGTGTACGCAACGACCCCAGCGAAAGTTTCAAATACCTGCGCTTGCCTGCCGACGAGCAAGGCCGCCTGGACGGCTTCATCCGCTTGCGTGATGCCCTGGCCGACCCGGCCCTGCGCGAACAAGCGGTGGATCGTTTTGTGGCCAACGCTGCACCAGCCAATGCCCAGTCGCAAGAACAGTTACGCGCCTCGGCCCGCTTGACCCTCGCCTTGTTCGCAGGGACTGAACAAGCACCTCGTCCTGACAATTCACCAAGCAACTCGCCCGACCTGCCACCCGAACAAAAAATTGGCGGCCTGCCCAACCTGTCCATGTTCTTGGAAGCCCGCGTGCCCGAAGCGTCCCGAGAAAACTTCTCTGGCGTGCTGCTGCGCATCCTCAACGGCTGTTTGGTGGAATTGCTGCAACTATCGCGCCAGCAGGCGGGTTTGCCGCCGCTCAAAAACGACGAGGCCACTGCTGCTTTCATGAGCCAAGCGGTGATGTCGCTGTCTGACAGTTTCTTCTATCCCGCACCGCTGCTGTTCGCTTTGACGGATTTCAAACAAGTGCAAGCCAGCGTCTTCCAAGTGGCCCGTGCGCCGGGGAAAAATCTGGTTTATTTGGGCTCTATTGCACTCATCATTGGCTTGTTTGCCATGCTCTATGTGCGTGAGCGCCGTTTGTGGGTATGGATCACCACTTCCAGTGCAACCAACGGCAGCCACATCACCACCGCCTTGTCCACCACACGCCGCACGCTGGACGCTGACGCCGAATTTGAAAACTTGAAGTCCCATATTCTTCAATTGAGGAAGTCGCCATGAATACCTCCACCCTGAACCTGCCACGCTCGGGTTATTTCAGCCAGCGCAGCATCTTCGATTGGGCCTTTGCTGCGCTCGTGCTCATTGGCGGTGTCTATGGTTTTCAGCGTTATGCCGCCTCCATGGATGGGTACGAAAAAGCCATCCTCATCGGCACCCTTCCATGTTTGATTGCTTTGGCTTGGTTCTGGGGCAGCCTACGCCGTTTGATGCTGGCCGTGGGCGGTGTGAGCCTGATGGCGATTGCGCTTTACAACCGGCAAATGGACGGTTTTGGTGCGGACTTGGCCCAGGCCGACAGCGTGTTTTGGCTCAAGTATTTCCTCTCCAGCCAAAGCGCCATTTTGTGGATGAGCGTGCTCACCTTCATGAGCACGGTGTTTTATTGGATAGGTTTTGCCGCCAAAGCAGATGACAACGCTGCCACCCGCATCGGCTCGGGATTGGCCTGGGCGGCCGTCTTCATGGCCTTGGTGGGCACCTTCGTGCGTTGGTTTGAGAGCCACCAGATCGCGCCCGACATTGGCCACATCCCGGTGAGCAACCTCTATGAAGTGTTCGTGCTGTTTTGCTGGATGACCACGCTGTTTTATTTGTATTACGAACAGCACTACCAAACCCGCAACCTCGGTGCCTTTGTGATGTTGGTGGTGAGTGCGGCAGTAGGCTTTTTACTTTGGTACACCGTGGTGCGCGAGGCGCACGAAATTCAACCTTTGGTGCCCGCCTTGCAAAGCTGGTGGATGAAGTTGCATGTGCCGGCCAACTTCATCGGCTATGGCACCTTTGCTATTGCCGCCATGGTCGCCTTTGCTTACCTCGTGAAACAAAAAGCCCATGAACGCAACTGGCTCAAACTGGCCCCACTGTTTTTGCTGGGCATGGTGCTCTGTTTAGAGCCGATTGTGTTCCGGCAAAAAGCCATTGAGGGCTTGAGTAGTTACTGGGCGGTGTATTTCGGCGTGTCGGCCCTGATCGTGGGCGGCATTTTGTCCATGCGCGAGCGCATTGCAGGGCGCTTGCCCGCCTTTGAGGTGCTGGACGACGTGATGTACAAAGCCATCGCCGTCGGCTTTGCCTTCTTCACCATTGCCACCATCCTCGGCGCCTTCTGGGCTGCCGAAGCCTGGGGCGGTTATTGGAGCTGGGACCCCAAAGAAACCTGGGCCCTCATCGTGTGGTTGAACTACGCCGCTTGGTTGCACATGCGGCTGATGAAAGGGCTGCGCGGCACGGTATCGGCCTGGTGGGCATTGATTGGCCTCGTGGTCACCACCTTTGCCTTCTTGGGTGTGAACATGTTCCTCTCGGGTTTGCATTCCTACGGCGAACTGTGAGCCAAGCACGTTAAAGTGAGCGCACAACATTTGTGAGGCCGCACCATGCCCTATGTGAGCCGCAATGCGCAAGGTCAAATTGAAAGCATGCACCGCCACGCGGGCGTTGATGGTGAAGAGTTCTTGGAGAACCACCACCCCGAGGTGCAAGCCTTTGTGGGCCGCGTAGAAAGAAACACTGCGCCGCAAGAGTTTGACCAACTCGACGCCGATTTCGTGCGCGTGATCGAAGACGTGATCGACACCCTCATCGTCAAAAACATCATCAACATCACCGAGTTGCCTGAACAAGCCCAGGCCAAACTCTTTGCCCGCAAGAGCTTCCGCGAGCGGGTGTCGAAAAGTTCGCTGCGGCTGTTTGAGCCCTCGAAGTTTGGTGATGTGATTTGAGTCTGTAAGAACCTCGCACTTCCGTGCGACCCACCCTTGGAGGACGGCCCACATGCACTACCACCGCGACCAAGGGTTTGCGCACAACGTCAGCAGCGAAATAACCCCGCAGCGCGTTTACGAGCTGCGCCGCGAACTCATCAAACGCATGGCTTTGGGTGGCGGTGGTTTCGCCCTGGCCAGTTTGGCGGCACGTGAGGCCTTCGCCCAAACCAACACCAAAGCCCCCGGCAAACTCGCTGCCTTGCCTGCCGCCCGCAGCAACGTGGCGGGCAGCGCCACCATGGAAAAACTGACCCCCTACGACGACGTGGTCAGCTACAACAACTTCTACGAATTCGGCACCGACAAAGCCGACCCGGCGCGCCACGCCAAATCCCTCATCACCCGCCCCTGGACGGTGAGCGTGGAAGGGGCCATCAAACGCCCCAAGGTGTACGACATCGACGAGCTGCTCAAACTCAGCGCTCAAGAAGAACGCACCTACCGCATGCGCTGCGTGGAAGGCTGGTCTATGGTGATTCCGTGGGTGGGGTACTCGCTGGCCGAGCTCATCAAACGGGTCGAGCCCACGGGCAACGCCAAGTTTGTGGAGTTCATCACCCTGGCCGACAAAAAGCAGATGAATGGCCTTGGAAGCAGCGTGCTCGATTGGCCCTATGTAGAAGGCCTGCGCTTGGATGAAGCCATGCACCCGCTCACGCTGCTGTCCTTTGGCCTCTACGGGGAAGTCATGCCCAATCAAAACGGCGCACCGGTGCGCCTGGTGGTGCCCTGGAAATACGGCTTCAAAAGCGGCAAGTCCATCGTGAAAATTCGCTTCACCGAAAAAATGCCGCCGACCAGTTGGAACAAAGCCGGGCCGCAAGAATATGGTTTTTATTCCAACGTGAACCCGAAAGTAGACCACCCGCGCTGGAGCCAGGCCACCGAGAGGCGCATCGGCGAAGACGGCCTCTTCGCCAAAAAGCGCCCCACGCTCATGTTCAACGGCTACGAAGCCCAAGTGGGGCAGTTGTATGCGGGCATGGATTTGAAGAAATTCTTCTGAAAACCGGCTCTATTGAGTTTTCCATCAAGCATGACCGCACACACCGTTCGGACTGAGTCTGTCCAAGCCAGCGTATGCCTCAGTACCAGCCCTTCGACAGGCTCAGGGCGAACGGATTTGTTTTGCCTTGGATTTCGGAAACGTCAATAGCGATGCGCACACCGAGCAACGGTCTGTTGCACCCCGCCACCAAACCGCTGGTTTTTTTGCTGTGTTGTTTGCCCTTCGTCTGGCTGTTCTACGGCGCTTACGCCGACACCTTGGGTGCTAATCCGGCCGAAACCTTGATCCGCAGCACTGGCGACTGGACGCTGCGTTTTTTATGCCTCACCCTGTGCGTCACCCCGCTGCGGCAACTCACCGGCCTGGCGGCCTTGGCGCGTTTCAGGCGCATGCTGGGCCTGTTCACCTTCTTCTACGCCGTGCTGCATTTTTTGTCCTATGCCTGGCTCGACATGGGTTTTGACGCGGCCGCCATCCTCCAAGACATTCCCAAACGCCCCTTCGCCTTGGTTGGCGCACTGGCCCTCTTGCTACTGCTGCCCCTGGCCGCCACCTCCTTCAACCGCGCCATCAAAACCCTGGGCGCCAAACGCTGGCAAACCCTGCACAAATCCATCTACGCCATCGCCTTGCTGGCCTTGCTGCATTTTTTTTGGATGCGCTCAGGAAAAAATGACTATGCCGAGGTGGTTGCGTATGCGTGCATCGTGGCAGCGTTGTTGGGGTGGCGGGTGGTGGCCAGAGCAAAAGAAGGGCTAAATCGCGCTGGTTGAGTGCCCCCTCAAACCCGCCCCAGCGCTACCTCTGTCGTCAGAATGGAACTGCGCTGAGGTCATCCCGCAACAAGGGGGTACGACCCGAGACCACAGGTAGTTACACTGCCGGCCGGGCGAGAGCGGATGCGCTACTCGATGTCAATACTTGGAGGGAACCATGTCTGTCTGTTTTGGCGTGCCGACTGTCGGTAGCAACAAATTCAGTTTTCAGCGACTGCTGGCAACTGTACTGATCGCACTTCTGTTTGTCGCAACCGAGTCAACATTCGCACAAGCAGCCGCCTCGAAGAACTTGGCTCCGGGCTTTTCTGTGCTGCCCAAGGGGTCAAAAGTAGTCATGATGCCTATCGATGTGGAATTGTTTTCGCTCTCGGCTGGCGGCGTCGCCGAGCCCAAGGCCGATTGGACGCAAGCTGCGCACGGACACATGACCAAAGCCATATCGGCCAGCATTAAAGAGCTTGGACTCGACGCGACCTTGATGGAAGAAAAAGATGCGGATGAGTTTGCAGAGCAAGTCGGTTTACACGCAGCCGTAGCTCGAGCCATTTCATTGCATCACGCATTCGGTGGTGGTTGGGCGCTACCCACCAAAGAAGGCAAGTTGGACTGGAGTTTTGACGACGCCATGAAGTCGATCCAAACGAAATCAGGTGCTAAGTATGGTCTCTTCGTGTGGGTCAGAGACAGCTACGCCAGCGCGGAACGTAAAGCCGCCATGGTGCTGTTGGCCATCGCAGGCATAGGCATCACAGGAGGCATCCAAGTGGGCTACGCATCGCTGGTCGACCTGGACACCGGTAAGGTGGTGTGGTTCAACCAGCTAGCACGGGCTTCCGGTGACTTGCGTGAAGCCGCACCAGCCAAAGAGTCCATCAATGCGTTGTTGACCAATTTCCCTAAACAGCAATGAAGCGCCGGCAATGGTTGGCAGCGGCTTGCGGACATTGCGCAGCCATGTCTCTTTGGCCAACTGCGCATGCCGCTGAGTGGACGGCGCCACCTCGGTTCACCAGACCTGACTTGTCAACCGATGAAGGTGGGCTGTGGGCCATGATGGATCGGGAGGAGGTCAGAGTACGCCGAAGCCCGTTCACGCTGCGGGATGTCGTGTTGCGCGACTACCTTCAAGGCATCGCTTGCAAGATGGCGGGTGACCATTGCCCGGACTTGCGTGTATACCCCGTTCGCGTCCCCTACTTCAACGCCAGCATGGCTCCCAACGGCATGATGCAAATTTGGTCAGGCATGTTGCTTCGCGTTGAGAACGAGGCTCAACTGGCGGCCATCATTGGGCACGAGATGGGGCACTACCTCCAGCGTCACACGTTGGAGCGATTGCGAGATGTAAAAGCCAAATCCGCTTTTGCCGCGCTACTGGCACCGTTTGGACTCATCGGGGCATTGGGTGGCCTGGCGGCGGTAGCCAGCGCGTTCGCTTTCTCTCGTAGTCAAGAATTGGAGGCAGACACCATAGGTCTGGCATTGATGCTCAAAGCGGGCTACGACCCAAGAGAAGCGTCGAAAATCTGGGCCAATTTGCAGGCCGAGTTGGCGGTTGCACCCAATGGTGACCCGACCAAAAACAGCCCCATGTTTGCCACACACCCGCCATCGGAAGAGCGAAAAGCAAATCTTGAGCGTCTGGCCAGCGCAACATCTGGCGGCTTCGTTGGCAGCAACGAATTTTCTGAGAAGATCGCGTTCATCCAAGCCGACTTGCTGGAAGACGAGATCAAACGCGGCCAACACGACGAGACCTTGGTTTTGCTCAACCGCATAATGGAGAAACAGAGTCAACGCTCCGATCTCCACTATTTTCGAGGTGAGGTCCGGCGGTTACGCGCAAAAGACAACGATCTAGAGGCTGCGTCCAACGATTTCGACCGCGCCATTCAGTTGGGCAATGAGCCCGTTCAACTGCACCGCGCCAAGGGCTATATCCACCTTCAACGCAACCAAAGCGAACAAGCTCGTAGCTCATTCGCGCTATACCTCGAGCGCGCCCCTCAGGCTCCAGATGCGGGGCTGATCCGTCAACACCTGAACTAAAAAGCCACTTATGAAAAACTTTTTGATCACCTTGTTTTTTTCGCTGACATTGGTGGGTTGCGCCATGGTCAGCAAGGTCAATACAGGAGAAATCGTCGTTCGTGATCGCATGACGGTGACGGTGAAGGACGCCTGGAATCAGTTTGAAGCGGGGATGGCCGACAACGCACCAACTTGGACTAAGGAAGGGGTCGCGGTAGACGCCTTGAAGTTTTACGTCGGCATCAAGAACGGCGACCTGATTGCACCAACTCCGGCAGGCCAAAACGCCAAACCCTTGGCATTCCAATCCAGCATGAAAGCCGCAGAGGTATCTGCTCTGTATCAAGCTCTGCTAACCCGCGACGGCTCCAGCTTCACCTTGGAAAAACTAGAACCCACAAGCTTTGCGGGCTCACCTGGTTTTCGTTTTGAATACTCACTGGTGCGCAAACAAGACGATGTGCGCTTGCGCGGCATTGCGGTTGGTGCGGTTCGCGGAGGCGAACTCTTTCTGATTCACTACTCCGCACCTCGTTTGGCGTTTTTCCCCAAGTACGCACCACAGGTTGAAACGCTGATTCAATCCGCTCGCATCAAAGGCTGATATTTGAGGGCGGTGAAGTACACCATGCCCCGCTTCGCCGCCAACCTCTCCCTGCTATTCACCGAGCACGCCTTTCTCGACCGAATCACACAGGCGGCCAAGGCCGGTTTTCAGGCGGTGGAATTTCAGTTTCCCTACGCTTTTGAAGCCCAGCAGATTGCGCAACGCCTGAAAGACCACGGCCTACAAGCCGTGTTGCACAACCTGCCTGCGGGCGATTGGCAGGCCGGCGAGCGCGGCATTGCTTGCCGCCCCGACCGTGTGGAGGAGTTCAAAGCCGGTGTGGCCCAAGCCATTCGTTATGCGCAAGTGCTGGGCGTAACGCAACTCAACTGCCTGGCGGGCATCGCGCCTGCTGGTGTGGCGGACGACGTGCTGCGCAGCACCTTGGTTGTCAACTTGCGTTACGCCGCCCAAGAGCTGCAACACGCGGGTTTGAAGCTGCTGATCGAGCCCATCAATACCTTCGACATTCCTGGTTTCTATGTGAACCACACCGCTCAGGCGCTTGATCTTTTGGACGAAGTGGGCGCAGAAAACGCCTTCATCCAATACGACGTGTATCACGCCCAGCGCATGGAAGGCGAGCTGGCCACCACGCTGCAAACTCACCTGCCGCGCATCGGGCACATTCAAGTGGCCGACAACCCAGGGCGACGTGAACCTGGCAGTGGAGAGATCAACTTCGCCTTCTTGTTTGCGCACCTCGACCGCATCGGCTACCAAGGCTGGATCGGTTGTGAGTACAACCCGGCCAGCACCACCGAGGCCGGTTTGGTTTGGCGCGACAGGCTGCTGCCATGACGACCCCGCAGATCCATCCCCGGGAGTTTCTGCGCAGCCTGTTCGACGCTGCCATCGCCAGTGCCCAACCCGCGCTGTGCATTCCAGCGCATTTGCCCGAGCCACCGAAAGGCCGCGTGATTGTCATTGGCGCAGGCAAAGCCTCGGCGGCGATGGCGCAGGCGGTGGAAGCGTCGTGGCGCGGGCCCAAAGAACAACTCACTGGCCTGGTGGTCACCCGTTATGGCTACCGCGTGCCCTGCCAGCACATTGAAATTGTGGAAGCTGCCCACCCCGTGCCCGATGCGGCTGGGCTGGTGGCCGCCGAGCGAATGTTGCAGCTCGTCTCGAACTTGCACGAAGACGATTTGGTCTTGTGTTTGATCTCGGGCGGCGGCTCCTCGCTGC
>JBJTHI010000207.1:0-3886 GCA_046094425.1 Burkholderiales bacterium
TTTCAAACCAGGCCACGGGCAGGCGCAAGAGGTGGGCGAACACATGGCCCAGCCACTGCAAATTCAGGTGAGACGACAGGTAAAGCACCGCCCAAGAACGCGCCGCGCCGGTGGCCACTTGAATCAGCACCAACAGGCCAAAACCCAGCCCCAGGGTCACCAGCAAATCGCGGTCGGCACTGACCAGCACCCCGTCCACCACCCACTGCATGAAAAAGGGCGACAGCAGCATGAAAGTTTCCAGCGCCAGCGCCAGGGCAAAAATTTGCAGCAACGAACGCTTCAGGCCACTCACCGGCCCCATCAGTTGCTTGAGCGTGACGGTTTGTTTTTCCACCTTGGGCTCAAAACCTGAGCCCGGCGACAGCTCCAGCGCCACCCCGGTGAAATGCTTGGACACCTCGGCAAAACTCAGCTCGCGCACCCCTTGGGCCGGATCGTGAATCACGGCGCGCTTGGCCCCACCGAGCCGGGTTTTCACTTCGGTCAGCACCACGAAGTGATTCAAGTCCCAATGCAAGATGCAAGGCAATTGCAAGGAGGGCAGGTGTTCCATTTCGGCGCGCAGTGGGCGGGCGGTGAGTCGCATGTGCTGGGCGATGCGCAACAAATCCACCAAGGTAGCCCCCTTGAGCGACAAAGGGTGGCGCTTGCGCAAGGTGGCCAAGTCCGTCTGCAAGCCGTGGTGGGCTGCCACCATGACCAAACAAGCCAAGCCGCATTCAGCGGCCTCGGTTTGCAACACCACGGGTGAGCGAGACCTGCCCAAATTCAGGCGGGTGATGGCGTCCAGCATGGACTTACACCTGACCCATCAAACGCTGAGACACACTGAGCAGCGGCTCAAAAACCCATTCAATCAAACGCCGTCTGTCCAAGAGCACGTCCGCATCCAACTGCATGCCCGGCACCAAGGCTTGGGCTTGCCCGTAGGCTTGAACCGACTGGTCTTTCAAAGCGACGGTGATTCGGTACAAAGGCTCGCGGCGCACATCTTCAGGCAGTGCCAGCAACGCCATGTCTGCCGCTTGCAAAGGTGTGCGTGAAACCGCCAGCACCTCGCCCGGGTGGTGGCCAAACTTTTGGTAGGGGTAGGCCTGGTAGCGCAGCAACACGGTTTGCTCTGGCCGAACAAAACCCACGGCGCTGGAGGGTGCATACAGTTGTGCCACCAAGCGGCTGTGCTGGGGCACCAAACTGGCCAGGGCCGCTTCGGGGGTAGCCACCTGACCGGGCATCACCGTGATGCCGCTCACCACACCATCTTGCGGTGCTCGCACCACCACCCGCTGACGCGCGGCCACTTCGGCCGCCTCTTGAGTCAACTGCGCCAGGTCGCGCTCCAACTCACCGGTGGTCGCCTGGGTCTGCAGTGGCAACGCAACCAACTGCGCTTGCAGCACGCTGATTTCACGCTGTTTGCCCGCGCGCTGGCGCTCCAGCGACTGTTGCTGCGCGCGCACAGCAAGCACCTCTTCGGCTTTGGCTTGAACTTGGGCCGACGATATAAAGTTTTGGGCCAGCAGACCTTGGTGGCGCTCCAGCGCCGCTTGCACCAAGGTCAAACGCTGGCGCAACAAATCGGCTTCCGCATCTATTTGGCCCAACTCGCGCTGAATGTCGCGCTGCTGGCGCTCCAGGCCGTTTTTTTGCGCTTCCATCAGCGCCACTTGCTGGCGTGTCGCCTGCTGCAAACTTTGCTGGCGAGCGTTCAGCCCGGCCTGCACCGCCGCCTGGGTGTCGCCCTGCTCAGAACTGCGTCCCACAGCCAAAACGAAGAGCAAATCGCCTTGTTTGACCACCTGGCCCTCGGCCACACGGCTCTCCAGAACCGTGCCCACCTGCGGCGCAAACAAACGCAACACCCCCTTCTCCGGCACCAACACGCCCAGCACCTGGGCTTTGCGTGTGTATTGCCCCGCCACCAAAAAAAGTACCACTCCCACCGCCACAAGGACGGCAAGAGTGGCTAAGAGGGAGAGGGACAACGGCCGGATCAGCTGAATGCTGCCTAGCCAGGTTTGATGTTGGGCAGTGAGCGCTTCCTGGCGGAAGAGGGAGGGCATCGCAACGTTTGACTCACCAAAAAGTGGCTGGGCCACGCGTACCACCGGCAACCTGAGCCAGTGCCTTGCTATCAAGGGGTTGCGGTTGCTTGGGTTGTGCTGCTTTGGTGGCGGGGGAACCTGTGGTAACAGGTTGGTCAACTTTCTTTTGAGGCTTGCGATTCATCGAGGGCTCCTGATTGAGGTCGCGCCAAATCCGACGCGTAAACTCATTTCAGCGGCAATCCCCCTTAGGTGTAACTGTCAGCCCTTTCAGTGGCACCACACCACATAACGCATGCGCTCGGTCAAGACATCAACTTAACAGGCCCAGTCGGTCTGCACGAATAGCTGCTTGATGTTTGCTGATACAGCCCAGTTTGTGCATGGCGTTGTTGACGTGGAACACTGCTGTACGTTCCGTGATACCCAATATTTTTCCCACTTCCCATGCGGTTTTTCCTTCAAATGTCCAGCGCAGCGCGTCTACCTCTCTCGCCGTCAGGGGGCGAAGCGGAGGCTCAGGCGACTCACGTCGTGGTATTTCTATCACCCGACTTGCTGCTTCCTGGGCATACACCGTGAATAGCTGTAGGTCGGCTACCACTCTGGTTAGTCGCTCGTTGTCACGCGTTAGCGGCCCGTCCGAATCAACGCCCAAGAAAAAATGGTGCCCTCCGGCCAAGTGCAACGCCATAGCTATTCCCTCTCGATATCCGAAAGAGGCCTGTTCCTCCCAGTGTTCACCTAAACCTACCTGCACGTAGGTGGATTGATCCCAGATAATGGGGCGTCCGCTAATCTTGCAGTGCTGCATCACGGGGTCTTTGACACGACGATCAGCAGCCTCAAAACGCTCTCGAAAATTCTCGGGTGTGTTATCGATCGTCACAAAGTCAAATTCTCCTGCTGCTCTTTCGATTGCAGTTGAAGCTGAGACAGTTCTGAAACCCATGTGTTGGGCAAATCGAATAACCTCTCCTCTAAATTCTTCAGCGCTCCTAACCTCCAACACCGCCTGAAAACTACCCTGCAACATGCTGACTTCTCCATCGGTTGATTCAACATTAGTCATTGCCAAGCCCGTGAACCACCGCGCTTGACAACGCAACATCAATGAACGAGTTTGTAGGATCTGTGTTTCACGCTCAGTAGCCTTTGAACACATCCGACCCTCAGTCGATTCCGGTCGTTTTAACTCGGTAAGTCTGTCCACGGAAAAGACAGCCACTCAAAGGCATTCGTTTTTTGATGCTCACCACTCAATAAACCGCTCTGAAGTGGCAACAAACGAAGCGCGTTGTCTTGCGCGTACATCATGACGGAGACCAAGTCCGTCACCATTCTCGAAAGTTCGTGTTGTTGTTTGGGTAGAGGGCCATCACCGTCTACTCCAAATACAAAGTGCGTTCCATGGGGTAGGTGTAGGGCCATTGAAATTCCTGTCCGTAAACCATGCGCGGCTTGCACTTCCCACTGCTCGCCACGTCCCGCGCGCACATAGGTGGCTTGATCCCAAACAATCGGCAGTCCACTGTGTTTGCAGTGCTGCATTACCGGGTCAAACGCTCCACATCCGGACAAAAAAATGGGCAAATAGGACTCGGGGGCATTGTGTGCAGTGACAAATTCTGCATCAGCACCAGGTCGGTCGTACACGGCAGATGCCGAGACCATGGCAAACCCCAACTCCTGCGCAAACCGAACCAAAGCCCGCTGAAACTCGTCACGGGTTAGTGCGTCAGATACCGCGTCGCAATGATCCTGAAGAAGCACGAGCTATCTCCTGTGGTTAACACTGGAAGCATAGGGCGCACGGAGAGGTCACATGGCTGGTTGCG
>JBJTHI010000208.1:0-19704 GCA_046094425.1 Burkholderiales bacterium
TGAATATCTCCTTCAAACCGGGGAACATTCCCCAGATCGAAGGGTTGACCTGCTTGCCTTCCCAGACAAGTACCCACCCAAAGGAAAACGCGGTGGCTCCCCTTGCCGGGAGGCCACCGCGTCAGCGGTTTAGTTCAACAATACGCCTGGGTCGTCCACCAATACTGCGTGCGCCGGATAACGTGCCACCAATCGTTTGGCACCTTCGTCGCCCGTGAGTGCGATCAACTCCGAATACAGCTCGGCAGAGAAACCCACCGGATGGCCGCGCCGCCCCTGATACTGCGCGAACACCACCGGGTGTCCGGCGAGCTGGCGCGCCACGCGTTGCAGGGTGGCCGGTTGAATCAAAGGCATATCCGCCGGGAGTACCAACCAACCCGGAGCATTCGCCGTGGCCGCAACACCGGCGGCAATGGAAAACCCAACGCCCAGTGGGGCGTTGGCGCCGCTGCCCACGGCTGGCAGCACCACCACATCACGGGTTGCTACATGCTGGCGCACGACGTTGGCCAGAGGCTCGGTGGTGACCACCACCATGGGCAAATGACTGGTCACCGCGTGGCGCAATGTGTTTTCCAACAAAGTGGCACCCAGCCACGGTTGCAGCAACTTGTGCTGGTTGGCACCAAAACGCGTGCTTTGGCCTGCGGCCAGCACGATGATGTGGGGTTGTGGATTCAAGAGTTTTTCCAGGATCGCTTTGCACTTTTGTCGGCCGCAAGCATGGCGGCAATGCGCCTCTGGCGACAGAGGGCCATCACCTAAGGCCTTCCCCGAACAGGGTTCATGCGGGTTTCGTTGTAGGCCCTAACAGCTTTGTCGCAGACGCGGTGTAATACAGCCCATGACAAACACACCTACCTCCCTGGCTGACCTGCGCAAAAGTTACGAGCGCGCCGCGCTGGACGAAGATGCCAGCAGCGACAACCCCTTGCAACAGTTTCAACTGTGGCTACAGCAGGCCATAGACGGCCAACTGCCCGAACCCAATGCCATGACCTTGGCGACCGTGGGCGCGGATGGAAGGCCGTCTACCCGCATTGTTCTTATCAAAGGCTTGGATGACAGGGGCCTGGTTTGGTACACCAATTACAACAGCCGCAAGGGACAAGAACTGGCCCTGCAACCCTTTGCAGCCTTGCAGTTTCATTGGGTGGAATTGGAGCGTGTGGTGCGCATAGAAGGGCGGGTAGAAAAAGTAAGCGCCGAAGAATCGGACGCATACTTTGCCTCGCGCCCGCTTGATTCGCGTTTGGGTGCCTGGGCTTCTCCGCAAAGTGAAGTTATCGCCTCACGCGCTGTGTTGGTGAGCAACGCCGCTCAAGCGGCGTTGAAGCACTTGGCACAACCGCCGCGCCCACCGCACTGGGGCGGCTACCGTTTGAGCCCAGACCGCTGGGAGTTTTGGCAAGGCCGACCTTCTCGCCTGCACGACAGGCTGCGTTACCGGCGTGATGAAGCCGGGGCGTGGATACGCGAGCGTCTCGCGCCTTGACCCGGATATGTTCCGTTTAGCTCAATTCCGTTTGGGCTGACCCTTCGACGGGGCTCAGGACAGAACCTGTCGAAGCCTCGCGTGCCTCAGTGAAGGCCCTTCGACAGGCTCAGGGGGAACGGTGTTAAACGAACCCTATTGCCCTCAACTCGCGCCGTTGTTTTTCACCCGCGCCGCGAACGTCTTGCGGAATTTCTCCACCTTGGGTGCCACCACAAAAGCACAGTAACCCTGGCCGGGATGGTTGGCGAAGTAGTGCTGGTGGTAGTCCTCTGCGCGGCTGTAGTTTTGCAGTGGCAACAACTCTGTCACCGCGCGGCCCCCGTGGTGGGCCTGCACCTCTTGCAACACCGACCGCGCAAGGGCCTCATGTTCAGGCAATGACCAATAAATGCCCGAGCGGTACTGCGTGCCCACGTCATTGCCTTGCCGGTTCAAGGTGGTGGGGTCGTGAATGACGAAAAAAATCTCCAGCACCTCACGCAAGCTGATTTGCTGCGCGTCAAAACTCACCTTCACCACTTCGTTGTGGCCGGTGTGGCCCGTGCATACCTGCTCATAAGTTGGGCTCTGTACATGCCCGTTGCAGTAGCCCGACTCCACCGCTACCACGCCCGCCACTTGTTCGTAAACAGCTTCTAAACACCAAAAGCAACCGCCGCCGAGAGTAATGTGTTCAATGCTGGTGTTCATGACGGTGTCCTTGATGGGGTCGGTGGAATAGGGCTTGGTCGCACAGATGGAGAAAAGCTGACAAGGTTTGTCAGCGCGTAGCCAAAGTCAATTGCACCGAAGGCAGCCAAGCTGCATCGTCTTCGCCTGAAACCCGCAGTTTGGGCGCGGCCAAAAACAAACGCTCACTCGGCACACCTTGATCGGAGAGCTGTTGCCTCACGGCCAAGCCGCGCTGCAAGGCGAGTTCGCGCATGGCTTGCTCACTCACACGGACATGGTTTTTGAGCAAGGTCTCCATCTCGGCGGCGGGAATGTCTTTGGTTAAACCCAGGGCATTGCGTGGTTTGCCTGGCATGTCGGTTTGGCGGTATACCCGGGGCAACAGCACAGCACGCTCTTCATTGGTGAGCACAGGCAGTACCTCGGGCGTGCTGCCCGCGCGGGCCAGTTCGCGTTTTTGTTCGGCCAGCACCTGGGCTTGCACCGCAGCCTGTGCAAACGCATCGCGCTCAGACAAGGGGTCGGCGGCGCCCGAAACCGTCATGCGCAAGGAGGGGCGGTCGATCAAGGCTTGGCCCACTTTGTTCAGCGCGGCTTGCCCTTTCTCCGTTACGCGAGCAGTCCCGGGTACAAACTCCACCACACTGAGATCGGTGCCGCCACCACCGGCCAGCAAGGAAAACGGCGCGGTCAGGGCCTTACCGATCAAATTCACAATCACTTTCCAAATGATGCCGCCCACGCTGAACTGCGGGTCTTGCAAGGAACCGGAAACGGGCAGGTTGATGTCGATCACGCCATGCCTGTCTTTGAGCAGGGCCACCGCCAAGAGCACGGGCAATTTGGTGGCACTGGGGCTGTCCACTTTTTCACCAAAGGTGAGTTGGTTCAAGATGAGTTGGTTGTTGGCTTCCAGACGGCCCGAGGGGTCGATCTTGTACTGCAACTCCACACTGAGTTTGCCGCGCTCGATGGCGTAACCGGCGTACTTGGCGGCATAAGCCGTGAGTGGAGCCAGCTCCAGGTCGGTGGCTTTGGCATTGATGTCCAGGGCCAGGGGTTCCACCATCGGGTTCACTTGGCCGGTAATGTCCAGCAATGCCGTTCCCGCAGCACGCCCCTTGAGTGTGAGTGGTGCCATGTCACGCGAATCAGAACGCACTGCGCCCAAACTGCCATTGAGTTCGGTGAGTTTGGCGCTGAAATTAGGGCGAATAAAACGGTCGGTGAAATCGACCGTGGCATTGCTCACCTTCACGCCGCCCAATACAAAACGCAGCGGCAAGTCAGTGGCTTTTGCTTCGATGCTGGCTGCGGGTTGGGGTGGCGACGCAGCTTGTTCAGGCAAGGTGGTAGACGCTTGCGCGGTGGTTTTGGCGGGTGCAGCCACATCGCGCAAATTGAAGCCGCCTTGCTCGGTGATCACCAAACGGGACACCAAGCCGGTGATGTCCGCTTGCGCCACTTCCACCTCGGGCTGGCCAACAGAGGGCAGTCGCACACGAACGCCGTCCAGCAGCAAACGCTGCCAACTGATCAAGGGCTCGCCCAGTGCTTCTTCGTCTTGGTTGGTCGCGCTGGGCCAGTCCAGTGCCTCCAAATTCGCCACCGCGAGCTGGCCGCTGGCCTGTACATCAATACCTGGCTTGCCCCTCTGAACGGCTTGCACCACGTTGAAGTCGCCGTTCCATGCCAAGTCAGCGCGCCGTAAATCAACGGGCAAGACCGAGGCTGCATAGGGGGCGAACACATGCAAAGGAAAGCGTTCAGTTTTGAGTTTGCCCTTGGCTTGAAGGGGCTCCAAATTGACCGTGGCTTGGGCTTGCACGGTGGCCCATTGAGCCAAGGCACGGGCGGATCGGTCGGCGGTTTTCACGCCCTCGTTCAAACGCCCGTCGATTTGCACACGCACCGGGTTGCGCAGACGCGCGCCGTCCCAGGCCAGGTCACGCACATCCAATTGCAGCGCACGCGCTTGTAGTTCCACGCTGCGTTTATCTGCCGCTGCTGCGTCCGACCAATCCAACTCGCCGCCTTTGAGTTGAAATTGCGTCACCTGAATTTGCCATGGTCTGATGCTGGACGTGGAGTCCTCCGTGGCACCACCTTGGCCTGGCGATTTGTTCGCTGGCAGTGACGAGTTGGCTTGTACCAGCCAGCGCTGCAAATTCCACAAACCCGACGGGTCACGTCGCACGGTGACCTGGGGCTGGTTCCACTCGATGGAACCCAGTTTGACAAGCTGGCTTCGGCTATCGGCAGACACATCACGGGCCGCCAAGGTTTTGAAGGCGAACAAGGCGGGAGACGGCGCAGCGGCACGCGCACGGTTTGGAGTGGGTGCCGTTAAACGCAGGTCCGACACGGTCAATGCAGCGTCACTGAGTTTCCATGCACTGTCGCCGCCGTTCAGTGGGAGCGAGGCTGCCAGTTTGGCTTGCGCGGCGACTCGGGCAGCTAAACGTGGTTGCAACCACTGGTTCAGGTAGGGCGCGAACGGTTGCGACAACAGGTCGTCCAAGCGCACGTCGGCATCCAACTGCGTACCTCGCAAATGGCCTTGAAAGCCCAAGCGGCCTTGTGTTTCACTGGTCGCGTTTGCCTCTTCCAAAGTGCGCACATGGGCCAGCAGACTGATCTCAGTCACAGAAGAATCGACCGCGCTTGCCACCACAGGCCAAGCCCAGGCGCCCAGACGCACCTGCGGCAACTCAAGCCGCAAACGCGCAGCCGGTTTCACGGCAGCATCGTCCAGCGCTATCCCGCTGTTCTTCAACACCAGGGATTTCACACTGAACTGCCAAGAGCTTTCAGGCTTGAGGGCTCTACCCGCAGCAGAAGCGGCCAGTGGTGTTGACGCGGCCGCCGCAGCCTGCGTTTGATTTGGAGCTTGCCCGGGTCTTGTTTGCGAGGACAGCGACACAACATTCCACGGCCCCTGGCTGCCCCTGGACAGGTTCAGTTGCAAACCCTCCCACACCAAGGGCCCCAGGTGTACCCGAGAGCCCAAGGGCTGAACATCCAACAATTTCCAATCGGCCTGTTGCCAACCGAGCAAGGGCGCGCCAGACCCATCGGTCAAGGCCATGTTTTTTGTTTGCACATCGCCCATGAGTTGAATACGGGGGGGCAGGCCCACCGGCATGTCTAAATGCAAGGCCAGTTGGGTTGCGAGCGTTCCGCCCTTCAACCGCACCGGCAGGTGGTGGGGGATGTACCCCACATAAGGCGACAAGTCTGTGGCCGCCAAATTGAGATGTACCACCGCACTGCGCTGCTGCGCGAAGGGGGTGGCCTGGGCACCGCTGTCAAAGCTACTTCCGTTGAGTACAAACTGCAAACGCGGCTCCACCTTCACATGCACTTGCGTGGGCAAGTTGGACAAGAAGGGCAAGCTCAAATTCAGGTCACGTACCTGATGCACTCGCTTGACGGGTTGGTCGTCGAAATCGATTTCACCCTCTAACAACTGCAAGTTGTAGAGCGCGAAACGGGCGGGTTCGCTAGGGGCGGCGCTGCTTGATTGCGTGAACTTAGCGATCAGGTCGTCAATGTCGTAGCGCCCATCTCCCAGGTGGGTCAGGCGCAGTTTGAGCCCACGCACCACCGCACTCGACAGCACGGGTGCCCGCTCCCACAAAGAACCGAGGTCGGCGTCCACGGCAATCTCTTGAACCGTGAGTAAGGGGGTGTCAGTGGAAGTGGCTCCGGCGACCACCACGCCTCGCAACCCGACAGCCAGCGCCCAAGGCCGGATGTCGAGTTTTTCAACACGCACCTCGCGGCCCAGCGCCGCACTGGCCCGGACTTCGAGCTGGGGCTTGAGCCACAGTGGCAGCACCAGCCACAAGAGCCCGCAGCCCAGCGCCCAAATCAACAAAAGCCAACCGGCACGACGCAACCACTTCATAGCCACGTTCTTATCCATGCTCTTGCCCATGTTCATGAGTTTGTAGTGCCAACAACACGCTCGTTGCAGCCTCTTTTTTGTCCGGCAAAATCACCCGCCAGCCAGTCCCCACTCCACAGACTCACCACGGATGCCGCCATGAACAGCCTATTTGCAACCTTGGGCATAGACGCCTGGAAACCGTTTCTCGCGGCGCTGATGCTACCCCCTGTTCCTTTTTTGTTGATGGCACTGGTGGGCGCGAGGCTGATCTTGCCCCGTCGCGGTCTGGGTTGGCTGGTGGTGTTGCTGGCTGTGCTCGGACTGTGGTTCAGCGCATGCAGCGGAACTGCACAATTTTTGGAAACTTTTTTGCTCAAAGAACCACCGGCCATGAGCCGCGACCGCATCAGTGAACTCAAGACACAACAACGCGGAGATGGCAAAGTGGCCTCCACCGCCATCGTGATTTTGGGCGCGGGCAAAGAGAGTTATGCGCCAGAGTACGGCGTGTCGAATTTGTCGGCTGGCTCGCTGGAGCGGCTGCGGTATGGCTTATGGTTGTCACGAGAAACCGGTTTACCCGTGGCCTTCAGTGGCGGCACCGGTTGGGCACAAAACGACGGCGCGGCCGAGGCCGACATTGCCAACCGCATCGCCAGTCAAGAATTCGGTAGAAACATCCGCTGGGTAGAAACGCAGTCGCGCGATACCCGAACCAATGCAACAGGTGCCGTCAACATGCTCAAAACGGCGGGCATCAAACACCTGGTATTGGTCACGCATGGCTGGCACATGCCACGTGCCCTGGCCGCATTCCAGGAAGCCGCACACGGCGAACTCACCTTAGAAGCAGCACCCATGGGTTTGGCACGGCGGGTGGATCGCCCGGAACTCGACTGGCTGCCCAGCGCCCACGGCCACGCACGGGTACACCATGCACTACGCGAAGCTGCCGCCAAGCTGTTAGGCGCTTGAGAAGTAGCGGCAAGACAACTGGAAGGAAGATGGTGGTGGGTCGTGCGTGACTCGAACACGCGACCAACGGATTAAAAGTCCGCTGCTCTACCGACTGAGCTAACGACCCACTGTGATGCTTTGCTGCTTATTTAAGCAGCTTGTTGTTCACTGTTTGGGAGACAAACGGCTTTGTTCACAACAAGCCTTAGATTATAGCCCGAAATCTTTCCTCGGTGAAAGTGCCAGACGCAGCGCTTCTTGTGCGGCCACCATGCCGAAGGTGGCGGTCACCATCACGCTGGAGCCGTAGCCGTGGCAATTCAAACTGCCGTCGTTGCTGGCGGGTGCATCGCATTGACTGCTCGGCAAACGAACTGCTTCTTTGGAGTAAACACAGCGCAAGCCCCAGGGCTTTTGTTTTTTTGCGGCCTGTTCCTTGCGGCTCGGATCACTCGGATGGTTGCGGCGCACACGCTGGCGCAGGCTGGCCAGCAAAAGGTCGTGGGTCACGTCGCTTAGGTCTGCAACGTCCACGCAGTGCGCTAGCTGTTTGCCTCCAGCCGCACCCACCACCACCAAGGGCATACGGGGGGTGGTGCCCAAGGCCCAGCGCGCCATGGCCCACTTGGCAGACACTTGGTCGCAAGCGTCAATGACCACATCGACGGGCTCGGGCAATAACTGTGGCCAGTTGTGTTCGTCTACAAACTCTTCCACGCCGTGCACGGAACAGCCCGGATGAATGTCGGCGATGCGATTAATCAAAGCCTGCACTTTGGCCTGCCCGAGCGTGGCACCGACGGCCTGCACCTGGCGGTTGATGTTGGACTCGGCCACGTGATCCAAATCAATCAAGGTCAGGGCAGCCACGCCGCAGCGCGCCAAGGCTTCCACTGCCCAAGAACCCACGCCGCCCAGGCCCACCACAGCAATGCGCAATTGCCGCAGGCGCTCGTACTGAGCATCGCCATAGAGCCGACGCAAGCCGCCGAAGCGGCGTTCCAGGTCAGCGGTCATCACAGCTCGCGCTCGATCTTCCAGCGCTGCCAGCGCAATGCGATCCACGCCCCAGACATGATGCCGAACAAGGCGGTGAAACTGCCCAGGCTCAAGGTTGAAATGCCCGACAGCCCTTGGCCCACGGTGCAGCCCATGGCGGTCACGCCACCCACACCCATGAGTACCCCGCCCACGAGGTGAGACGCCAAGTCATCCACGCCGCGAAACGCTTCCCAGCGGAAACTGCGCGAGGTCAGCGCGGAAGCGGCGGATCCCAGCACCACACCCACCACACTCACTACACCCAAGGTCAACACACGTGCGCTGTCGCTGAAAAAAAGCAACCAATCCAAGGTGTAGGCCACGGGCGCCACAAAACTCAGGGCCTCCATGCGCTTGGAGTTGGTGGCCAAGAAGGCTTCTTCCAAAGTGTTGGGGTCTTCAGCCACATAACCCAAACGGCCTGAGACCCACCAGGCCAGCACCACGATCAAACCCACCAACACACCGTTGCCCCAAACGCTCCGTTCACGCCCACTGGGTGATGAACAGACCCAAATCATCAACACTGCGGCCAACACCACGGCGAGCAAGCCGGCGCACTGCGGCCGACTCCAACCGCTCGCCAGCGCCAGCAAAGACGGCAGGTCTTGACCGGTAGGCAAAACGACGGCTACCTGATCAACGGTTTCAGCCCTGAGCACACCCGTGATGCCGCGCAGCGTGGCGTAGGCCGCCAAACCCATCACCAAAAAAACCACCAAGGATTTGAGGTTGCCACCACCCACACGCACCAGGGTTTTGAGGCCACAACCGGAGGCAATCACCATGCCAAAGCCAAACAGCAGGCCGCCTGTCAGTGCCGACAACCACAACCAGCGGCTACCACCGTAAAGCGATTTGGTGGCGTCTAACCAACCCCACCACGACATCAACCCAAAGCCCAGTATCGCCACCGCCATGGCCGTCACCCACATGCGCATGCGCGACCAGTCGCCCATGTTGGCAATATCGCCGAGCGCACCCATGGTGCAAAAGTGCGAGCGCTGTGCGACCCACCCCAGCATCAACGACAGGCCTAAGCTGGCCCACAGCACTTGTTGGTAGAGGGAGGAAATGTCTGGTGCAGTCATGCCCCGAATTTTAGGGGCCGCATCAACTGCTCTACTTCAGCGTCGCCAAACGCTCACGTGCCGCTTGGGCCGCTTCTGATTTAGGGTGTGCTTTGACCAAGTCGTCCAGCGTCTTGCGCGCGGCCTTGGTGTCTTTCAACTCGATTTGGCAGTTGGCGATGGAAAGCAAAGCCTCGGGCACACGCACGCTGTCAGGGGCATTGGCCATCATGGCGCGAAACGCGGCGATGGCTTCTTTGTACTCGCGTTTACCGTAGTGGGCATTGCCGAGCCATAGATAGGCCGATGGCGCATAACCACTGGCGGGGTAACGCTTTAAAAATGCCGCGAAGCCTTGTACCGCACCAGCGAAGTCGGCCTTGCGCATGGTGTCCATGGCGGCTTCGTAGCTGCGCTTCTCGTCTGGGTCGGCCAAAAACTCCTTGCCATCGACGCTGACCTTTTGCGGCTCGATGCGGCGCATGCGTTCATCCACGCCTTGTTCCACATCACGTTGCTTGCGCTGTAACTCGGAAACTTCGCGGGCTAGTTGCTCGTCTTGCCCGCGCATGCGTGCCATCTCGGCGCGCAATTGCTCAATTTGGGTGTTCAGCTCCAGCAGGCTGCGGCGCAGTTGGCTGATTTGGTCAAGCAATTCGATTTGGCGGGCGCGTGCAGCCTCGTTGTTCTCGTCCACACGCTTGCGTAAATCCAGAATCGCCCGGCGCGCTTCGTCGTCGCTAAACAGCGCCGCTTGCGCGGCCAGAGGCGTCATGGCGCAAGTCAGCGCCATGATCAACACCAACGCCCAAGCCGACACTGTTTTCACGCCCAGCCCGCTCATGAACACGGCACGCATCAGCGGGTTTTCAGCTCAGCGCGGCGGTTCTGTGCCCAGGCCGCTTCGTCGCTGCCGCTCACTGCGGGGCGCTCTTTGCCAAAACTCACCGCTTCAATTTGTTTGTCAGACGCGCCCAGCAAGACCAAAGCCCGTTGCACGGCTTCAGCGCGCTTTTGCCCTAGGGCGAGGTTGTACTCGCGGCCACCGCGTTCGTCGGTGTGGCCTTCGATGGAGATGCGCTTGTTGCGATCTGCGGTGAGCAGCTTGGCGTGTGCGTCCACGATGCTACGGTATTCGTCCTTGACAACGAAGCTGTCAAAGTCGAAATAGACCACACGCTTCATCGTGGCGTCGCTGGTCTGGCCTTTGGTCAAGTCCACACTGGTCACGGTGCTGGCCCCGCCCGCCGAGGTTGAGGCACCCGCCGCTCCCCCGGTCGGGTTTTGCGTGGCAGTCGACACGCTGGCCTTGTTGTCATCCAACTTCACACTGGAGCCGCAAGCAGCCAAAAAAACAGTGCTGGCGGCCACAGCCACACACAGAACGGTACGAATTGCAGTCATTGTTGTCACCCTAGTAAAGAAAACAGAAGTTGTAAATTTTGCCCGAACTGGTTCATCAGCGTCATCAATGCCCCTCTCATCACCGGCCATATGGTCCCCACACCGGCTCACGCACATCCATGTTGGTGGAGGCCAGGCGGGCTTTGATGCGCCCATCCACCGTGGTCGTCATGAGCACATCACGCCCCTGGGCGCGTGAGGCATAAACAATCAAGCGCCCATTGGGAGAAAAACTCGGCCGCTCGTCGTCGCTGGTGTCTGTCAGTGCCCGAACGGCTCCACTGCCCAGGTCCATCACATGCAAACGAAACGCGCCGCCCACACGGGAGATGTAAGCCAAGTTGCGGCCATCGGGGCTGAGGGCGGGGCTGATGTTGTAGCTGCCGTTGAACGTCACGCGCTCTGCATTGCCGCCCGACACCGATGTGCGGTACACCTGGGGGCTGCCACCTCGGTCGCTCACAAAATAAATTTGTTTGCCATCGGGTGAGAAGGTGGCTTCGGTGTCAATGGCACCGCTGTTCGTCAAGCGGCGCAAGACCTCGCCCTGGCGGTTCACGATGAATATCTGCGAACCTCCTTCGCGCGAGAGCGTCACTGCCAGGCTTTGCCCATCGGGCGCCCAAGCCGGTGCGCTGTTGGTGCCGCGAAAGTTCACCAACTCGCTGCGTTGCCCGCTGGCAATCACCTGGGTGTAAACAACCGCCTTTTGTTTTTCAAACGATACATAAGCCAACTCACGACCATCGGGCGACCAAGACGGTGAAATGATGGGATCCATGCTGTTCAGCGCCACCTGCCCGCCCTCGCCATCGGCATCGGTCACACGCAGTGCGAACTGCCGTCCGGCTTTGGTCACATAGGCAATGCGGGTGGCAAACACGCCTTTCTCGCCCGTGAGTTTTTCGTATACAAAATCGGAGGCACGGTGGGCGGCCAAGCGCAAATCGGCGGCAGGCACGACACTGCTTTGGCCACCCAAATCAGCACCACGCACCACGTCCCAGAGTTTGTAGCGCAAATCAAAACGGCCATCGGCCAGGCGTGAGGCCGAGCCCACGACCAAGGCATCGGCATTCAAGCCGCGCCAATCTGCCAACGCGGGTTGGCTGGTTTCATCCAGGCTGGCGCTGTTGTCCAGCCCCAAGAACAAACCGCTGCGCTCCAAATTGCTGCGCATGATGGCTGCCAGCGCCTGACCGGCCTGGTCTTCGCCACGAAATTTGGCGATGGCAATGGGGATTTGGCGGGCGCCGATGCCGGTGACTTCGACCCTGAACTGTGCGGTTGCGGGTTGCCACAAGGCAGAACCCCCCGCTGCCACTGTGAACATGCCAAAACGGCGTCTGGATAAACAAAACGAATTCATTGAAAGTGCTCTTGCACGTGGGCGTTAAAGGGGCCAAATGATAGGCTGGGGTGGGCCTTGGAATGTTTCAAGGCGTGTGAGTTCCGTTCAACAGGCATGGGGCCACATCCATACCATGTCACATCAACACAATGTCATAAGCCTCAGGCGAGCCCGTGGCTTCGGCTTGCAGTGAAATGGGTTTGCCAATGAAGTCACTCAGGGCAGCCAAATGAGCGCTTTCTTCATCGAGCAGCATTTCCACCACCGAGGCACTGGCTACCACGCGAAACTCTTTGGGGTTGAACTGACGCGCCTCGCGCAGAATTTCCCGCAAGATGTCATAGCACACACTGCGCGCGGTTTTCACTTGGCCTTTGCCTTCGCAGGTGGGGCAGGGCTCACACAACATGTGTGCCAGCGATTCGCGGGTGCGCTTGCGCGTCATCTCCACCAAACCCAGCTGGGTAAACCCGCTGACCGTGATTTTGGTGTGGTCGCGTGCCAGTTGTTTTCGCAACTCGGCCAGGACGGCGTTTTGGTGCTCCTCGCGCGTCATGTCGATGAAATCAATGATGATGATGCCGCCCAAATTGCGCAGCCGCAGTTGCCGCGCGATGGCCTGGGTGGCCTCCAAATTGGTTTTGAAAATCGTGTCGTCAAAATTGCGTGCACCCACAAAACCACCGGTATTCACATCTACCGTGGTGAGGGCTTCGGTTTGGTCAATGATGAGGTAACCGCCCGACTTCAAGTCCACCCTTCGGGCCAGCGCACGTTTGATTTCTTCGTCGATGTTGTATAGGTCAAAAATCGGCCGCTCGCCTTTGTAGTGGTCGAGTTTGCCGACGGAAGACGGCGTGAACACTTCACCAAACGCCTTCAAGGTGTCGAACTGCAAACGCGAGTCCACACGAATGGTTTGGGTTTCATCATGGGCTAGATCGCGCAGCACCCGCTCCATCAAGCTCAGGTCTTGGTGCAAGAGCGAAGCGGGTGGCATGTTGAAGCTACGCTCCCGAATGGCGTCCCAGGTTTTGCGCAAATAGGTGATGTCTTCCAGCAACTCGGCGTCGCTAGCGTCTTCTGCATTGGTGCGCAAAATGAAGCCGCCGGGCGAGGAGCCATCGGGCAGCTTCGCAAGCTCCTTCATTCGCGCGCGCAGTTGTTCTCGCAACTCGGGTGAGCCTATTTTTTGCGAAATGCCAATGTGGTCGTCTTGCGGCAAGTACACGAGCAGCCGCCCGGCAATGCTGATTTGCGCCGAGAGCCGCGCGCCTTTGGTGCCGATGGGGTCTTTAATGACCTGCACCGTGAGGGTTTGGCCTTCAAACACCAGCCTTTCAATGGGCGTGGGCGGTGTTTGCGCCGCGCCAGGTTCATAACGTGTGGGGCCGCTGGGGTTCACATCGGCCACATGCAAAAACGCGGCACGTTCCAGGCCAATGTCGATGAAAGCCGACTGCATGCCTGGCAGCACGCGGGCCACCTTGCCAGCGTAGATGTTGCCGACCAAGCCGCGCTCCAATGTGCGTTCAATGTGCAGCTCTTGCACCGCGCTGTGCTCCACCACTGCCACACGGGTTTCCTGTGGAGTCCAGTTAATCAAAATGTCTTGCATGCGTACACCGGTGAGTCAAATAGTGAAGTTGGCTTGTTTGAGCAACTCAGCCGTCTCGAACAAAGGCAGGCCCATGATGCCGGAATAGCTGCCCTCGATGTGCGATATCCATGCCGCCGCCGCGCTTTGAATGGCATAAGCCCCCGCCTTGCCAAAGGGCTCTCTGCTGGCGACATAACGCTCAATGTCCGCCAAGGCCATGGGAGCAAAACGCACTTTGGAGACATTGACTGCCGCTGCCTTGCGCTGCATTTTTGGGCCATAGGCCAGTGCCACAGCGGTGATGACACGGTGACTGCGGCCTGACAGCAGCTTGAGACTGGCCATGGCATCCGCTGCGTCCACCGGTTTGCCCAAAATGCGCTTGCCCACAGCCACCGTGGTGTCTGAACACAAAACAGGGGCCAGCGGCAATGCACGGCGCTTCAAACGCTGGCAAGCCGCCTCCAGCTTGGCTTGGGTGACGCGTTGCGCGTAGTTCAATGGCGTCTCGCCCGCCAGGTGTGCCTCCAGGGCTTCTGCATCTTCGTCAGCGTCGGCCAGCAGCAGCTCATGGCGCACACCCAATTGCGTCAGCAACTGGCTTCGGCGCGGGCTTTGCGACGCCAAGTAGATGAAGGGTTTCATTCGCGGTATTTCATTCCCGGTGGTAGGGGTGGTTGATGCTGACTGTCCAGGCGCGGTAAAGCGCCTCAGCCAACATGACACGCACGAAGGCATGGGGCAGGGTTAAATCTGACAGCCTCAAGGTTTCATCCGCTGTGGCTTTGAGTGTGGGGCACAGACCATCGGGGCCGCCGATGAGCAAGGCCACATCGCGGCCGTCTTGCAACCAGGCTTGGGTGCGTGCGGCCAGCGCCTGCGTGGTGACACGCGTACCATGCTCATCAAGCACCACGCGGCGCACGCCCTTGGGCAAGGCCGCTTCAATGCGCGAAGCCTCTGCGGCCATGAGTTGTTCGGGCGACTTGCCTGCACGCGGCTCCGCCTTCACGGCTTTCAGCACCAAGCGCATTTCGGGTGGAAAGCGTTTGGCGAAGTCGTCAAACGCGGCGTCAACCCAAGCGGGTTGGCGCTGGCCAACTGCCACCAACAACAGCTTCACGCGCTTGGCACCAAGACGGAAACATCAAGCGCCACGCGCCACCTTTTTGGCTGCCACTTTTTTTACCGCGGCCTTCTTGGCAGGGGCTTTCTTGGCAGCCGTTTTGACAGCAGTTGTCGCCGCCGCTTTCTTCACCCCCACAGAGCGGCTCACTGGGCTGGCGGGACTGGCCTTCTTGGCAGGGGTTTTGGCAGGGGTCGCTTTTTTGGCCGCCACTTTTTTCGTCGGCCCAGCCAGCGCTGCTTTTTTGCTCTCGGAAGCGCGGGCGCTGGTGGCTGGTGTTTTGGCAGCCACCTTTTTCTTCGCTGGTGCAGCCTTCTTAGCCGGCGCAAGCTCTTCGGCCTTCACCAATTTAACCGGCGCGTCCTTCTTGAGCTTGACGGGCTTATCGCCCCAAATTTCTTCCAGGTGGTAGTAGTCGCGTATGGTTTGTTGCATCAGGTGCACCACGGCTGCGCCGCAATCCACAATGATCCATTCGCCGTTTTCTTCACCTTCCACACGCGGCACTGGGAAGCCAGCGCCCTTCACCGCATCACGCACACTCGCTGCCAAAGAGCGGGTTTGCCGGTTGCTGGTGCCCGAGGCAATGATGACGCGCTCGAACAGCGACGACAAATGCTCGGTGTCAAACACCACAATGTGTTGGCCTTTGACGTCTTCCAGTCCATCGACGATGGCGCGTTGCAGTTTTTTGATGTCCATTCAACTCCTAGGCCATGGTCGGCAGATTTAAAAATTCAGGTGGGTGCCTGGTAGAGCCCATGGCGGGCAATATAACTTGCCACTTCCTTGGGCACCAGTTGATTGATATTTTCCCCCCGCAGCACGGCGGCACGCACTTCGGTGGAAGAAATGTCCAGCATGGGCAATGGCACGCTGCGGTGCGGGGTGCGCAGCACGTCAGGATTCACCACCACAGAAGCCCCCGGCCGGTTGGCCACCGCCAAGGTCACGCGGGACAGCAGCTCTTTCCAATCGCGCCAAGTGTGCAGGCTGGCATATTGGTCTTGGCCGATCAGCAGCACCCAGTCCACGGCTTCACCCTCAGGCACTTGGGCTTGCAGTTCGCGCACCGTGTCCAAGGTGTAGCTGGGGCCCGAACGTTGCAGCTCGCAGCGGTCCAGCACAAAACGCGGCTCGTGTTCAATGGCCAGCCGCACCATGGCTTCTCGGTGGGCGGGGGTGGCCAGTTGGCGGCTTTTTTGCCAGGGCTGGCCTGCGGGTATCCAGCGCACTTCATCCAGGTGCAAGTTGGTCAATGCCTCTTGTGCCAAAGCCACATGGGCGATGTGAGGTGGATCGAAACTGCCTCCGAAGAGGCCGATGCGTTTCAAATGCTGGTCTCCAAACCGGCTGCCCAATCACGCGGCCGCAAGAAGTCGCTGTACAGCCGCGCCTCCGGCGTGCCCGATTCGGGCTGCCAGTTGTAGCGCCACTTCACCAGCGGTGGCATGGACATCAAGATGCTCTCAGTGCGCCCGCCCGATTGCAGGCCAAAGAGCGTGCCCCGGTCGAACACCAAATTGAATTCCACATACCGCCCGCGTCGGTAGGCCTGGAAGTCGCGTTCACGTTCGCCATAGGGGGTGTTTTGGCGGCGCTCCAAAATCGGTAAGTAAGCATCCAAAAATGCATCGCCCACGGCCTGGGTCATCTCGAACCCACCGTCAAAACCCAGCTCGGAAAAATCGTCAAAAAACACGCCGCCAATGCCGCGTGGCTCTTGGCGGTGCTTCAAATAAAAGTACTCGTCGCACCAGGTTTTAAAGCGCGGGTACAACGACTCGCCAAACGGCGCGAGCGCGGTTTGGTTGACGCGGTGAAAGTGCACCGCGTCTTCTTCAAAGCCGTAATAGGGCGTCAAGTCCATGCCACCGCCAAACCACACCACGGGCTCCTTTCCCGCTGGCAGTGCAGCAAACATGCGCACATTCATGTGGACGGTGGGCACATAGGGGTTGCGCGGGTGGAATACGAGAGACACCCCCATCGCTTCAAACGGTGAACCCGCCAACTCGGGGCGGTGTGCCGTGGCCGAAGGCGGCAAGGTGTGGCCTTTCACATGGGAGAAGTTGCAGCCACCGCGCTCCAGCAAGCTGCCCTCTTCCACCAGACGCGAGCAGCCGTCACCGGCCAACCCTTTGCCCTCAGGGCCGGGGTCGCGGGTCCAGGTGTCGCTGATGAAGGGCACAGACTCCAACGCTTGCAGGGCCGTGATGATGCGGTCTTGCAGGGAGAGGAAATAGGTGCGGACGGATACCACGTCGATCACAATACCTCCTCGGCGTACGCTGAATTTGCCGACAGTACGCTAACCATTGGCCAACATCAGGCACATATGCACCTCCTCGTGCAGCACCCCGTCAATCAACATGCCCTCAGGCTCTCGGCCAAAAACTTTGAATCCCTCCGTCTCATACAAACGAATGGCGGAGGCGTTACCGCCGTTGACGCTGAGGTTCAGTTTTCGCAAACCATCTACCGACCGCGCCAAGGAAATCGCATGCCTCAAAAGAGCGCGGCCTAAGCCTCTACCTCTCGCCTGGGGCTCCACGTACAAGCCCCAAATCATGCCTTTGTGCGCAAGTTTTACTTTGTCTTCACGTCCGAGCGCGACCACACCCACCAGTGCATCGTCCAAAAACGCACCAATAGCCCCCCTGTCGATTCTGGTAGCCAAACGCGACTCCACGACTGAAATTGAGAAGTCCTTTTCCTCTTCAAAACTTGAACCGAAAGCCTGCGGCTCGTCCTTCAACGCCGCGAGACGAAAGGTTTGAAAAACGGGAGCGTCTGCTGGAGTCAGTCGTCGAATATTCATTGGAAAAGTGACTATCGCTTAATCGCCCGATACCCAATGTCCTTGCGGTACTGCATCCCCTCAAAGCTAATGTCCTTGAGCAACTCGTAGGCATGGGCCTGCGCCTGTTTCACCGAGTCACCTAACGCGGTGGCACAAAGCACGCGGCCGCCTGAGGTGGTCAGCACCTTGTCATTCAAGGCCGTGCCCGCGTGGAACACCATCGCATCTGCCGAGTCCTTGGGTAAGCCGGTGATGGCATCGCCCTTACGCGGCGTCAGCGGGTAGCCGTGCGCCGCCAGCACCACACCCAAAGCCACACGGCGGTCCCAGTCCAGCGTGACTTGGTCCAAGGTGCCATCGGTGGCGTGCATGAAGACCTCGAACAGGTCGCTCTTGAAACGCATCATGATGGGCTGGGTTTCAGGGTCGCCCAGGCGGCAGTTGAATTCGACGGTGCGCGGCTGGCCTTGTGCGTCGATCATCAAACCCGCGTAAAGGAAGCCGGTGAAGGGAATGCCATCTTTGGCCATGCCTGCGATGGTGGGCAGGATGATTTCATGCATGGCCTTGGCGTGCACATTGGGCGTGACGACAGGCGCGGGTGAATAGGCACCCATGCCCCCGGTGTTGGGGCCAAGGTCTGCATCCAGCAGGCGTTTGTGGTCTTGGCTGGTGGCCAGGGACACCACGTTTTTTCCGTCGCACATCACGATGAAACTGGCTTCTTCACCTTCTAAAAAGTCTTCAATCACCACCCGTGCGACGCCCGCGTTGTGTTGCACGCCGAGTTTGTTGTCGTCACTGGAGAGCATCCAGTCGATGGCCTCGTGGGCCTGCGCCAAAGTGGTGGCCACGACCACGCCCTTGCCTGCGGCCAGGCCGTCGGCTTTGATGACGATGGGGGCACCGCGCTGCTCCACATAGGCGTGGGCCAAGGCCGCATCGGTGAAGTTTTCATAGGCCGCCGTGGGAATGCCGTGGCGCTTCATGAAGGCTTTGGCAAAAGCCTTGGAGCTCTCCAACTGCGCCGCCGCTTGCGTGGGGCCGAAAATGCGCAGGCCGCGTGCCCGGAAAAAATCGACGATGCCAGCGGCCAGCGGCGCTTCGGGGCCCACCACGGTGAGCACCACATGCTCCTTCACCACGAAGTCGGCCAGGGCCTGGAAGTCGGTGAGGTTGATGTTGTGCAAATTCGGGTCGAGTGCGGTGCCGCCGTTGCCCGGGGCCACATAAACGGTTTGCACTTTTTGCGATTGCAGTAGCTTCCAAGCAATGGCGTGTTCGCGGCCGCCTGATCCGATCACTAAAACTTTCATGCCGACCTCCGTCGATCTGTCTCAAAGGAAGTCACCAACCCAGATGCTTGAATCATTTGTCGTTCCAACCGTTCGCCCCGAGCTTGTCGAAGGGTAGCGCGTGCAACCTGGGCTTCGACAGCCTCAGCCCGAACGGAATTTTGTGGTTCGGGAGATTGAGACTGGAGGTTCATTGTTCGATCTCGGCGTTGTGGAACACGTCTTGGGAGTCGTCTAAGTCTTCAATCGCGTCCAGCAGTTTTTGCATGCGCGCGCCATCCTCGCCGGAAAGAGAAATGGTGTTTTCAGGCCGCATGGTGACTTCGGCCACCTCGGGGTTCAAACCTGCGGCTTGTAAGGCCGCTTTGACGGCCTCAAAGGCGGGCGCGGGGCACAGCACCTCGATGGCACCGTCGTCGCCCGTCACTACGTCGTCGGCCCCGGCCTCCAAGGCCACTTCCATTACCTTGTCTTCGTTCGTGCCCGGGGCCAGAAAAAACTGGCCGCAGTGTTTGAACTGAAAGGCTACCGAGCCCTCGGTGCCGAGGTTGCCACCGTGTTTGCTGAACACATGGCGCACCTCGGCCACGGTGCGCACGCGGTTGTCTGTCATGCAGTCCACGATGATGGCCGCGCCGCCGATGCCGTAACCCTCGTAACGCACCTCTTCGTAGCTAACGCCTTCCAGGTTGCCGGTGGCTTTGTCGATGTTTTTCTTGACGGTGTCTGCCGGCATGTTGGCGGCTTTGGCCTTTTCAATGGCCAGGCGCAGACGCGGGTTGTCTTTGGCGTCGGGCCCCCCTTGGCGGGCGGCGACGATGATTTCGCGGATGATGCGGGTCCACACCTTGCCGCGTTTTTCGTCTTGACGACCTTTGCGGTGCTGGATATTGGCCCACTTGGAATGACCGGCCATGAAGGCTCCTGTAGCTGCGACCACCTCTTGGCTATTGATCTTGCCCGCGAAGTAAAACTCCCGTTCGGGTTGAGCT
>JBJTHI010000209.1:0-8660 GCA_046094425.1 Burkholderiales bacterium
TTGTCCATCGGCTCGCGATTTATGCTCCACGCTTCCTTCCCACACTCGGTCACCCTCATGCAGTTGCGCTTCACTTCACTCGCTGTGACCAGCTCGTGGCGGGACTTGCACCCGCAGGAGTGCGCCCCTGCTGGGCGCACACACAAAACAAACGGCACCCGAAGGTGCCGTTTGTTGAGGGTTTGAAAGTCCCGAAATATCAGGCTGCGTTACGACGGCGCACTGCCACGATACCCAATGCAGCCAGGCCAAACAAGGCCAAGGTTGCAGGTTCGGACACTTGTTGTCCACCGCAACCAGGTGCGCCAGGTTTGCAAGCAGAGCCTGCCACAGCCAAGAGTTTCACGTAATCGTTGTTGTTGTTAAAACCAGATGTGTTGCCGCCAAAACCAGAGTTGAAGGCGCTGACCAACCACCAGCTGGAAGTGATGTTGCTGGCGTTCACCGCCAAGGTTTGAGCCGAACTCGAAGCCACACCTGCGTAGTGCCCGATCAGCGACCAACCATTGGCCAACAAGTTAGAGACAGACCGGCCCGCGATGGGATTGGACTGACCGCTCAAGTTGGTGGGGGTGCCCGCACCGGTGTAAGCCAGCACGCTGATGTCAGCGTCGGTGCTAGACCAACCGATGGTCACCGAATCCAGATCAACCTTGGTGCCAAAGTTAATGGCCATCAACTCTGTGTTGCCGTTGTTGTCAATGGCGTCGGTAGGCGAGCCTGAGTCTGTTCCGGTGCTCATGCCACGGCCCGAACCACCTTGGTCGCTCAAGGACGCCGCAGCAAATGTCGAACCTGAGTTGATGACGCCAGAGCTGTTGTTGGCAATGGCAAAACCCGACACCGTGGCAGAGGTGGAATTGCTGCCAGACACGGCTACGCCGTTGTTGGCAAAGTCCCAAGTGGCTGCACCAGCCAAGTTAGCGAACACCAACGCTGCAGCACCTACGCCGATCTGTGCACTGCGAAGTACGGTCAATTTTTTCATTTTCAACTCTTTCAATCTGAAGGCAGAAACCATGCCTTCTGTAAGCGAGAAACATGCCATGTAGATATTTCTATGTAAATCAATGGCTTGGGTTAATCTCGGTTCCCATGTGACGACCAAGTGTAAGAAGCTTCGACGCTGGCCGATACCCCTTGAGTCGGGAGTGGGCGTTACTATTTCAGGGTCTTGCGTAATTTTTCGGCATCCAAGTAGGAATCAAAAGTGTTTCCCGACTTCAAGGCCGCCTCGACTTCTTCTTTGGCTTCGGCCTGGCGACCTGTTTGGGCCAAAACGGTCGCCAAATGAAAACGAATGTCGGGATTGGAAGGATTTCTCAGACGCGCATCACGCAGCAATTGCAAGGCACGGTCGGTTTGACCATTTTGAAACAAGGCCCAACCCAGGGTATCGATCACTTCGGCTTGGTTGGGCGCTTTGGCCAAAGCCCTTTCGGCCATGGCAACAGCGGCCGGGTCGCCCAGCCGGGTCATGACCATGGCCAGGTTGTTCATGGCAGGCGCATCGTCGGGCAAGGATTTGAGCAGAGCCTCATACGTGGCCCTGGCTTGTTTGAGCTGGCCTTGGTTGTTGTACGCCTCGGCCAACGCTCTTTGAACCACAAAGTCTTTGGGGCGCGACTTCACCCACTGCTCGGCCAAACCCAGCGAGGTGCGGGCTTCACCCGCCCGCAACTGGGTACGCATCAAACGCAGCAAAGTGTCGGTCGACGGTTCGGCCTGGTGGGCACGACGAAAGTGTTCAATCGCCGGCGAAAGCTGTTGGCGTGACAAAGCCACGTCACCCAACAGGCTGTGGCCGATGGCCAACCGGGGATGTTTGTCAACAATGCCACGGGCCCGCTTTTCGGCACCAGTCACATCGCCCTGGCGTAACTCCACTTCAGTCATCAAGGCCAGTGCGGGCAAGTAGTCGGGACGGCCTGCCAGGGCTTTTTCCAAGCTGTAGGCAGCGCCTGAAGGGTTGTTCGCGGCCAATTGCAGTGACGCCACTTGCAGTTGCTGTGGCGCGTCGAACTCTGCGTAACGGGCTGCGCTGGTGAGCGTGGCGCGGGCACTGGTTTGGTCACCGTTGGCCAGCAAGGCGCGTGTGGTGGCCAACAGCACACCCAAATCGTCCGGGGCTGATTTAGCTGCCAAACGTTTGGCAGCTTCTAGGGCGGGTATGGCACGCCCCTGTGCCAGATGAAAGTCAATCAAAGCCAAACTCGCGCGTTTGCCCTTGTTTCCTTCAGCGTCTGCGGCCTTGTCGAGCCAGCGCTGCACCTCCTCCACCTGACCCCGCTGCTGCGCCAAAACCGCCATTTCCAACAGCGCATCGGCATTTTTTTCGTCTGCCTTCACGATCCCGGCCAGACGGGTTTGAGCGACGTCAAAGGCGCGGATGCGAATGTCCAGTCGCGCCAAATTGAGTTGCGCAGCGGTTAAGTTGGGATCGAGCTTGAGCGCTTGTTCAAACGAGGAACGGGCAAGATCTAACTGGTTTGCATCCCCTCGGCTCATACCGAGCAGGTTGTGCCACGCAGCATTGTTGGGTTGCTGCTTAACTAAACTTTCCGCCACTGCAACAGCTTTGCTGGCTTGTCCCGCACGCAGATAAAGATTGACCAAGGCCATGCCTGCACGCACTTGGCTCGCGTCTTTGCGCCACGTTTGCTCAAGCTCTTGTTTGGCAAGCGCGGGCTGTTTGGCACCGATCAAGCTCAAACCCAAGGCAGTGCGAAAAGCGGGGTTGTCTGCGCTTTTCAGCGCTTCTTGCATCAAGTTGGTGGCCCGGTTGTGACGGCCCTGCGCCATGTAGGCGGAGGCCAACAAGGTCAGGGCCTGGGAGTCGGCGGGCTGGGCCGCGACATAACCCTCTAGCACCGACACGGCGCGCGCCACGTCGGGCTCATCCAGGTACAACTGAGCCAACAACTTAGAGACAGCACTGTTAGGCTGCACCTTTTGGAAGTTCTCCAAATACGCCTTGGCTTTGTCTCGTTGCCCCAGACCGAAGTGGGCCAATCCGTTGAGCATCAGTAGCTGTGGTCGGTAGCGTATGAATTCGAGTGGGACTGGATCGATCAGGTTGGTCACTTCAGCCAGCGCTTTATTCACGGCCTCTTTTTTGCCTTCCCGCTCGGCCAACAAGGCTTGCATATACGCGCCACGGGGTTCGCGGGGTGCCACTCGGCGCAGCTCAGTGACGTCTGCGTCGGCCTCTCGGAGCTGCGCGTTGTCAATGCGTATGCCGGTTCTGGCCACACGTGCTTCCACGTGCATGCCGTCCAATTGCAGCGCTTTGTCATAGGCAGCCAGGGCTTGCTTCAAGTCACCCGCCACGTGTGCCACAGCCCCGCGTTGGTACCACGCTTCCGGTGAATTCGGTGCCAAAGACAAAGCGCGATCAATCGCCACCAGCGCCTGCGGAAACTGCCGCGCGCGAATGCGCACCGACACCTCCGCGAGCCATGTTTCTGGCCAGCGCGGGTCAATGGCCTGGGCAGATTCAATGGCAGCGAGCGCGCCACGAGCGTCACCTAAATCGGCCATGGCTGACGCGCGCACCAAGGTGAGTTGCATTTGCGTGGCGGGTGGCAAACCGGCCGTGCTGAATTGCGCTTGATCCAACACTTGCCGTTGTTTGCCTTGGCCGACATAAGCATTGGCCAGGGCCACCACCACCTCGGCGCGGTTCACGCCCAGGCGCAGGGCTTCGTTCAGCGCCACTTCTGCAGCAGCGGCCTCGCCATTGGCCAACAGCGCTTTACCGAGCAACACCTGCACCGGCAACATGTTTTTGTCGATTTGCAGAGCATTCTTGAGCTGAATGATGGCCCCGGTCATGTCGCGCTTTTCATAGCGGGTGAGCGCGTCTTCGTAATAACGCGAGGCTTTGGAATCGCCCGCTGCCTGGGTACTGGGCGAGGCCAAGCCCGCCACCAACGCGACCGTGCAAAGCCAACACATGCCGCGAGTGCTCCCAGCGCGCATACGGAGAGGAACAATTAAATGGAGTCGCATGGGAAATTCAAACGGGGAATGAAGAGAAAGCGGCCTTGACTGAAACACCCGCTAGAGCGATGGATTGATGCGCATAGCAATTGAATGTTAGCGCAGGCTCGTCCCAGCGGGCAGCATAAAACATCACGCTGGCATGCCGTAAGATGGGATTTCAATCGCGCCGTTTACCGGCGACCCACCAACTCGAGAAAGCCTCCGCATGGTAGACACCATCTGGTCTGAAGGATACGTCACCGACACCGGTTACTCGCACGGTTATTGCTCACTTCTCAATCCACTGAGCGCTGAGTTCACGATGCTCATCGAGGGCTTGAGTGGGCCACCTCCCGGCCCTTGCTGCGAGTTGGGTTTCGGGCAGGGCTTGTCGATCGCAATTCACGCAGCAGCGCAACCGTCACGCGCCTGGTGGGGTACCGACTTCAACCCGGCGCATGTGGCAAACGCGCAAGAGTTGGTGCAGGCCAGCGGAGTCCAAGCGCACATCGCGGAGCAAAGTTTTGCAGAGTTTTGCACACGCGACGATTTGCCGGATTTCGCCTTCATCGGCCTGCATGGCGTCTGGAGCTGGGTCTCTGACGCAAACAGGCAGTTGATCGTGGACTTTTTACGCCGCAAACTGATGACCGGCGGCGTGGCCATGATCAGCTACAACATGCTGCCCGGATGGGCAAACATGCTGCCGCTGCGCGATGTGCTGTTGCAGCACGCACGGTGGGTTAGCCCCACCGGTCGAGCCGAGGCGCAGCAGTTGCACGCCGCGCTGGAGTTTGCTACCCAGCTGTTTGCACTGGATCCCATCACCCTGCGCAACCATCCGTCTTTGCTGCAGCAACTCCAGGGCATGCGCGAGCAGCCCTATGACTACCTGATACACGAATACATGACCCGCGACTGGAAGCCGCAGATGTTTTCCGATCTTTCTCAGCAACTAGCCCAGGCCAAACTGTCGTTCGCGTGCTCAGCCCAATTGTTAGACCGTGTCGCCGAGCTGCACGTTACTTCCGCCCAGAAGACCCTTATTGACAGCATCGAGCATGCCGCCTTTCGCGAGACGGTGCGTGACTGGATCACCGAAAACCGGTTTCGCGTTGACCTTTGGTCACGCGGCGCCCGGCGCATGAACCCAATCGAGCGGCTACGCCGAATCGAATCGGCCCGTGTGGTGCTCGGCATCGATAAGGCTGATGTTCCCACCTTCATGAGCGGACAGCACGGCAACGTGCGGTTACCGGCGTCTGCTCTGTCGACCGTGCTCGACGCGCTGGCCACGGCTGATCGCCCCACAACGCTGGGGGAGTTGTTAGGTGCCGCTGTCGAGCAGGGGACTGACCTGGACACCACACTCTCCACGATAGCGATGCTAGTGGGGATGGGAGCCGTGTACCCAGCTCAGAACGACGACGAGGCAAGCGCTGCGCGTGAGGCCACCGACAGGTTGAATTCTCACTTGCTGCGGCGCGCGACGGAGCAGGGCGATATCAAGGCACTGGTCAGCCCGGTTAGCGCAGGCGGAATACCGCTGTCACCCGCGCACCAAGGTCTGATTGCCGCCTACCGGAGTGACGACGAACCACTCGAAGCATGGGTGCTGCGGGTCTGGGAAAACTTGCTGGACAATGGCGGCCAGGTTCAAGACGAAGCAGGCAAAGCCGTCACAGAGCCCGAGGCGGCACTGGCGCTGCTGCGGCCACTGGCCGAGCAGGTACGCATGCGCTGGTTACCGGCTCTGCGGCGGCTGCAGGTGGTAGGTTGAGCCCTGGCGGCGAACTGGTTTTGGCACTTGACATCTGACCGAGGATGCCGAGTTTGGTGGTCAATCAGCTTGCTTCATGAACCCTGAAAGGAATTACCGACCACCCGCGTCTTCAGATGAAACGAACCAGGCTATCGGTGCAAGTATTGCACTAACATGCGGCAATTGAATGTTTTGAACACCCATGACAGACCCTTTGGATACGCCCGCCCCCAAAGCCGCTGCGCCCACCAAACCGGCCCCCGGTGCCGACATGCGGGCCAGCACACGCCGCGTGGTGTCACTCAAAGCCCGGGTGTTGTTGCCAGGCGGCAAGATGATGGAGGGTCGCACACACGACCTGAGCACAGGCGGTGTGGGCCTGTTGTTGCGTGCGCCACTTGCACCACAAAGCGCTGTGCAAGTGGCCGTGCAGTTGCCCAAGCCCAAAATGCCCGGTCAGTATGAGGTCATCACCGGCTCCGGCAAGGTCGTGTTCCAGGTTCTCAAAGGCGACGACTACCAAATTGGCGTGCAGTGGCTCAGTCTGGACAGCAAGGTGTTGACCCTGCTGCAAGCCTTCACAGAACACGCTACCAAACCTCGTCCGAGCTGACAGCCGCAACCAAACGCCGAGCAAGGATCGCAGCACTCGACGAACCAGTCAGTCCAGCTTGTTCGCAGCGTTTTGCTGTGCCGCTGCCCGGGAGGCCGCTGCTGCCCGCAAGGCCTTGAGTTTTTCTCGCGGGTCTTCTTTGGCTTGCACTTCGTGCAGCTTCATCTCTTGGATGAAACGGCTGGGCACGCCCTGAATGGTGTCGCGGCCTTTTTTGCGACGGCGCAAAGTGCTGACGATCAAAGTTTGCCTGGCACGGGTGATACCCACATACATCAGACGCCGCTCTTCTTCCAGGCGCTGGGGGGTCATTTCTTCATCCTCACTGCGAAAAGGCAGCAGGCCCTCATTCACGCCCGCCAGCATCACATGCGGCCACTCCAGCCCTTTGGCGGCGTGCAAGGTGCTCAGGGTCACCACGTCTTGTTCGTCACCCCGCTCGGCCAGGCTGATGATGACGCTGATGGTTTGCGCCACTTCGAGCACGGATTTTTTCTCCGTCTCCACACTGATGCCACCGTCGTTCTCTATTTCGCCGCCGCAACGTTTAGCCACCCAGTCCACAAAGTCCAGCACATTGCCCCAGCGGGCGGCGGCGAGTTTTTCGCTGTCTTCGCCGTCCATCAGGTGTTTCTCGTAGTCAATGTCCTTGAGCCAACCCATGAGCAAAGCCTTGGCCTCCTCCGCACCCGTGGTGTGGCGAGCGCGGTACTCCAGGTCGTTCACATAACGGCCAAACTCATGCAATGAACCCACCGCTTTGCTGCTGAGTGCCGTGCCCAGGCTTTCAGCAAACAAGGCCTCATACAAGCTGCTCTTCCACTTGGACGCAAACTCACCCAGGTTGCTCAAGGTTTGGTGGCCAATGCCACGTTTGGGCGTGGTCACGGCGCGTAAAAAAGCCGGGTCATCGTCGTTGTTCACGAGCAAGCGCAACCAGGCGCACAGGTCTTTGATCTCGGCGCGGTCAAAAAAACTCTGGCCGCCTGATACCTTGTAGGGAATGTTGGCTTTGCGCAGGGCCTTCTCAAAAACGCGGGCCTGGTGGTTGGCGCGGTACAGCACGGCAAACTGCGAGAACGTGGCTTGCGCGTCCGTTCCACGCCGTGATTGAATGGCAGCCACGGCGCGTTCGGCTTCGTGTTCTTCGCCGTCGGCCTCCAGCAAACGCACCGGCTCACCGTCGCCCAAATCGCTCCAGAGTTTTTTCTCGAACAGTTTGGGGTTGTGGCCGATGACCTGGTTAGCGGCTCGCAAAATATGACCCGTGGAGCGGTAGTTTTGCTCCAGCGGAATCACCTTGAGCGCCGGGTACTCTTGCGGCAAGCGCTTCAAGTTCTCAATCGTGGCGCCACGCCAGCCGTAAATGCTTTGGTCGTCGTCACCCACGGCGGTGAACAGGCCCTGCTCACCGACGATGGATTTGAGCAACTCGTACTGCGTCGCATTGGTGTCTTGGTATTCGTCCACCAGCACATAACGCAAGGTGGCTTGCCATTTGGCGCGGGCTTCTTCATCACGGGCCAGCAGCTTTTGCGGCAGGCTGATGAGGTCGTCAAAGTCCACCGCTTGGTAGGCGGCCAAACGTTCTTCATAACGTTTCATCACGCGGGCCGCCACACGTTCGTCGTCGTTGGCCGCCACGCCTTCGGCTTGTTCACTGTTCAGCCCCTGGTTTTTCCACAGGCTGATCGTCCACTGCCAGCGCCGCGCCAAAGCGTTGTCGCTGGTGGCACCCGCGTCTTTCAGCACACCGAGCACATCGTCGCTGTCCAGAATGCTGAACTGTTCTTTCAAACCCAGGCGCTCACCCTCGGCGCGAAGGATCCGCACGCCCAGAGAGTGGAATGTGCTCACCACCAGGTTTTTGGCTGCGCGCGGCCCCACCAACGCCTTGGAACGCTCGCGCATTTCTTGCGCGGCTTTGTTGGTGAAGGTGATGGCCGCAATTTGCCCCGGCGCATACCCCGCTTGCAGCAGCCGCGCAATCTTGTGCGTGATGACCCGCGTTTTGCCCGAGCCCGCACCGGCCAGCACCAAACAGGGGCTGGTCAGGTGATGGACGGCTTCCATCTGGGCGTTGTTCAGGGAGGTGGCGGGTTCAGACACGGGTGATGGGGGTTTTAGTGAGCGACAGGGATGGCGCTTGCCACCCTCACCCCCACGCTCTCCCAGAGGGAGAGGGGGCTGCCAGGCGCTGTTTCTAGAAGCGGCGTGTATGCGACTGCCTTGGGCCCGGGATGGTCAAACGCAAAGCCCCCTCTCCACCGTACTCGGGGGAGAGGGTTGGGGTGAGGGGGC
>JBJTHI010000210.1:0-4043 GCA_046094425.1 Burkholderiales bacterium
TCACCACACCACACCGATTGCGCTTGTCAGCCGGGAGGCATCCATATAAGTACACATGAGCAAGATAGCCGTCGTTTTTCACAGTGGTTATGGTCACACCGCCCGCATGGCCCAGGCAGTGGCTGAAGGTGCTGGTGCCGAATTGATCGCCATCGACAATGAAGGCAATCTGACCGAAGCTCAATGGGCCAGCCTGAATGCGGCCGACGCCATCATCATGGGTTCGCCCACTTACATGGGAACGGTGTCTTGGCAGTTCAAAAAGTTTGCCGATGCGTCGAGCAAAGCTTGGTTCACTCAAGCCTGGAAAGACAAAGTCGCAGCAGGGTTTACCAACTCCGCCTCAATGAACGGTGACAAACTCTCAACCATTCATTACCTCTTCACCCTGTCGCAGCAGCACAGCATGATTTGGGTGGGAACCGGTTTGATGCCCAGCAACAGCAAGGCGGCCACGCGCAATGATGTGAACTATGTGGCCTCGTTCGCTGGTGCCATGGCCAGCACGCCGTCAGACGCCAGCGTCGACGAAATGTTGCCTGGAGACTTGGAAACCGCCAAGCAGTTCGGCGCCCGTGTGGCCGCCGTGACTGCGCGCTTCAAACGCTGATCATCACGATCTTTGAAAAGAAAAACGCCGAACTGCTGCCAGTTCGGCGTTTTTCTTGGTGGGCGGTCATCTTATTTGTAGATGCCGCCGCAAACCACCATGTCGTCCAGGCGCTCGCAGTACATCCGCTTGGGTTCTATACGGCCTGACTCTGGGTTTCTGAACTTGTAGTCTTGCCAGAAGCTGGGTTTGTCCTTGGCCAGTTGCAAACGTTCGGCCACAAAGGCCTTGCCGTCGATATCTTTGAGGTCGATCAGGTTTTTGCCCACCATTTTCGGGTTGGCACCGTGGGCTCGTACCACACCGTCCATCCCGTAGACGGTGAGGTAGAGGTCGCGGTCGGTGAACTTCTGGTGTTTTTCTGTGATTTCGGTGAAGGTGGCATCCTTGTTTGTTTTGATGGAGGCGACCCCTTTTTTGACCATGGCAGTTGCTTCTTCGGCGGTGGCATTTTTTGCTGCTTGGGCACCGAATGCGAACAAGGAGGTGGACAGAATCGCCAGCAAGGATTGAACGAGGTGTTTTTTCACGATGAGATCCCCGAAAGTTAAGAAAGCTACTGCACTTGCAAGCGCAGCTCGTGAGGCATCGGAGGTCACGACAGCTTCCAACGCCTCTGTCTTGGGGCTATCGGCAGTTTGGCGGTGAACTTAACCCGCCTATTTCACCGGGTCGCTCTCCTAGGCCTTGCAACACCGCATGAAAGCGCCTGGGCAGCCGGATGCGGTCTCAACGCCTTGCCAAGGCCGTCTTCACCACCCCAGCTCGCCCATGCACCGCCGCATGAGCGCGTCCTTAGTGAAATATGCGAGTTAAGGAAGCGCTACAACCTGACGTGTGGTTGGCACGGCACCTGCTTGATACAGTCATGCTCATGAAGACCTTGCCCCTGATATTCAATTTCCTGACTGTGCTGGACTGGTTGGCCCTGGCGGTTTTCGTTGGAGGATGGGCCGGCTATGCCTGGTTTGCACGTCACTGGGCGCAAACCCGTCCGTCCATTCTGGCCAGTACCAACCGCATTCGCCACCAATGGATGCTGCAAACCACTTACCGCGATGTACGGGTGCTAGATGGCGTGGTGGTTCAGAACCTTTCTACCAGTCCCTCGTTTTTTGCGTCCACCACCATTCTCATCATCGGTGGGTTGTTGGCGGTACTTGGCGTGACCGACAAAGCCACGGAGTTGGTGCGTGAGATCCCTTTTGCGGCGCGCACCTCCAACTTGGTGTTCGACATGAAGATCATCGTTTTGTTGGCGATTTTTGTGTACGCTTTTTTTCGTTTTACGTGGTCCATGCGCCAATACACCTTTGGGGCTTTGATGGTGGCATCCGCCCCTGAGGCCAAACAATTCGAGGCGCTGGGTTTGTCGCGCGAGGCGTTTGCCGACAAAGCCGGGCGCATCGTGAGTTTGGCCGCAGAGACCTTCAACGATGGCTTGCGTGGTTACTACTTTGCATTCGCCGCCATCGCCTGGTTCATTTCACCGTGGCTTTTCATGTTGGGTACTGCCACGGTGGTGAGCATTCTTTACCGGCGCGAGTTTCACTCGGATGTGCTGGCTGTCATGGACGGTCAACCCTCCGAGTCTGCACGTGCACCACTGTGAGGCAGCAGTTGTGCATCCACCTCGCGCCGTTCATCAAAGACAAAACAATGACCGCTGAAGTGCTTACTGCCCTGCAGTTCAAAGTACTTCAAGATGCCACCGTCCAGTTGTAAGACGTTCTGGATTCCTGCCTCGGCCATGTAGATGGCGGCTTTTTCGCAGCGTATGCCGCCGGTGCAATAGCTCACCACGGTTTTGCCCTGCAAGGCGTGCTTGTGGGCTTGAACAGCAGCCGGGAAATCGCTGAATTTCTCGATGCGCCAGTCCACGGTGTTGTTGAAGCGGCCGTGATCCACCTCAAACGCATTGCGCGTGTCCAACATGACCACGGGTCGACCGCTGTCGTCTACCCCCGCGTCCAACCAACGCGCCAATGTGGCCGCATCCACCGCTGGCGCACGCCCCGTTTGCGGGCGGATGGTGGGGTGGTTCATGCGGATGATTTCGTTCTTGACCTTCACCAACAGTTTGCGAAACGGCACACTGTCCGACCAACTCTCCTTGGGGTCTAGCGCCGCCAAGCGTGGGTCTTGTTGCAACCAGTCCACCATGCTGCGAACGGCAGTCGGCTCGCCAGCTAAAAACAAATTGATGCCTTCCTCGGCCAACAGCACGGTGCCGCGCAACTGCAGAGATGCCGCCTGGGCCTCTATCCGCTCACGCAGCGCGGCGGTGTCGTCCAACTGAACAAACAAATAAGCGGAAATATTGAGCACGGTATTCACGCGGCGCATTCTATTCGGCGTGTGCTGATCTGCTGAGCACGTGCTGCCTCCTAAAATCGTTCACATGGCTTTTGTTCACCTGCGTACCCATACCGAGTTTTCCGTTGTCGATGGCACCTTGCGCGTGGACGACGCGGTAGCACGTGCCGCCTCTGATGGACAAGTGGCGTTGGCCATCACTGACCTGAGTAATTTATTCGCCACCGTCAAGTTTTATGGCAAGGCCCGCAAGGCAGGTGTGAAGCCTTTGATCGGTGCCGACGTGTGGCTGCAACCCCAGGGAGGTGACAAACAGCCTTCACGTTTGTTGCTGCTGGTGCAGAACAAGCAGGGTTACCTCAATCTGTGCGAATTGTTGTCGCGCGCTTGGCTGTCCAACCAGCAACGCAGCCAAGCGTGGTTGGAGTGGGAGTGGTTGGAGCAACTCGCTGGAGGTTTGATTGCGCTGTCAGGGGCCGACCTGGGGTGCGTCGGGCAGGCGCTGTTGGCGCGCGACGTGCAGCAGGCGCAAGCCTTGGCGCAGCGACTGAGTGATATCTTCCCGCAGCGGTTTTATGTTGAATTGCAGCGGGCGGGTTTGCCCGGGCAAGAGGCCCACGTGCGCGCCGCCGCCAAACTGGCTGCGGCCTTGCAGTTGCCCGTGGTGGCCACCCACCCCATTCAGTTCGCGCAAGCCGACGACTTTGAAGCCCATGAAGCCCGTGTTTGTGTGGCCGAGGGCGAAACCCTCACCAACCCGAACCGCGTCAAACACTTCAGCCGCGAGCAGTATTTCAAAACCCAGGCCCAGATGGAGGCGCTGTTTGCCGATATTCCCAGCGCCATTGCCAATACGCTGGAAATTGCCAAACGCTGCAACCTGAGCCTGGTGCTGGGTAAGCCGCAGTTACCTGATTTCGCCACGCCGCTGCAAAACAGCAGCCCGATGCCGATGGCGGACTACTTCCACCTGGCCTCACACGAAGGGTTGGACGAACGGCTGCTTGCGCTTTACCCCGATGCTGCCGAGCGCGAAAGACAAAAGCCACGTTATGTGGAGCGGCTTGATTTTGAAATCAAAACCATCTTGAAGATGGGCTTCCCCGGCTACTTCCTG
>JBJTHI010000211.1:0-12757 GCA_046094425.1 Burkholderiales bacterium
CGGATATGCATCGGGGCCAGCACAAGCAGCTTGGGCAACCAAGCCGTTCATGCAATCAAGGCCGGATATAAGGACGCAGCCGACTTCTTCACCACACCACACCGATTGCGCTTGTCAGCCGGGAGGCATCCATATAAGACACACATGGAACCCACCTCAGACACCAACCTCACCCCTGCGGAAGCTGCTTTGCGAGAAGCTGCGCTGGAGTACCACCGCAGTCCCACGCGCGGCAAGATTGCGGTGCTGCCCACCAAACCGCTGATGAATCAGCGCGACCTGTCGCTGGCTTACTCGCCTGGTGTGGCTTACGCCTGTTTGGCCATTGAGAAGGATCCGGCGCTTGCGTCCGAGTACACCTCGCGCGGCAACTTGGTGGGTGTGGTGACCAATGGCACGGCCGTTCTGGGCTTGGGCGACATTGGTCCCCTCGCAGGCAAACCGGTGATGGAAGGCAAGGGTTGCCTCTTCCGCAAGTTCGCCGGCATTGATGTGTTTGACATCGAGCTGACCGAGAAAGACCCCGACAAACTCGTGGACATCATTGCCGCACTGGAGCCCACCCTGGGCGGCATCAACCTGGAAGACATCAAAGCCCCCGAGTGTTTTATGGTGGAGCGCAAGCTCAAAGAGCGCCTGAAAATTCCCGTCTTCCACGACGACCAACATGGCACGGCCATCATCTCCGCCGCCGCCATGATCAATGGGCTGGAACTCTCGGGCAAAAAGATTGGTGATGTGAAAGTCGCGGTGAGCGGCGCGGGCGCGGCTGCGATAGCGTGCTTGGACTTGTGGGTGCGCCTGGGTGTAGCACGCCAGAATATTTTTGTCTGCGACAGCAAGGGCGTGCTTCACAACGACCGCACGGATAAGCTGGACGAGAGCAAACGCGCCTACCAACAAAACACCCCGGCCCGCACCTTGGCCGATGTGATGAAGGGTGCCGATATTTTCTTGGGCTGCTCGGCTGCGGGTGTGGTCAATGCCGACATGGTCAAGAGCATGGCAGACAAGCCCTTGATCCTGGCCTTAGCCAACCCTGAGCCTGAAATTCGTCCTGAAGTGGCTAAGGCTGCACGGCCCGATTGCATCATCGCCACCGGCCGTTCTGACTATGTGAACCAAGTCAACAACGTGCTGTGCTTCCCCTACATTTTCCGTGGGGCGCTGGACTGCGGCGCGCAGCGTATTACCGAGGAAATGAAGGTCGCTTGCGTTTATGAAATTGCGGGCCTCGCCAAAGCCGAAATCTCTGGCGAGGTCGCCGCCGCCTATCCTGGCGAAGACATGCGCTTTGGGCCCGACTACCTGATCCCGAAACCTTTCGACTCGCGTTTGATTCTGCGCATTGCGCCCGCCGTGGCCAAAGCAGCCGCAGAGTCCGGCGTGGCCACTCGTCCGATTCAAGACCTGGACGCCTACCGCCAGTCCCTGATGCAGTTCATGACCCACACCGGCATGTTCATGCGCCCTGTTTTCATGGCGGCACGCAGTGCGCCCAAGCGCGTGATCTATGCCGAAGGCGAAGATGAGCGCACCTTGCGTGCTGTGCAAATCGCCCTGGAGGAAGGGCTGGTCAAACCCACGCTGGTAGGCCGCCCAGCGGTGGTGGCCCAGCGCATTGAACGTGCGGGCTTGCGCTTGAAGCCAGGCAGCGACTTTGACCTCATCAACCCCGAAGATGACGCCCGTTTCCGCCAATTCTGGGAGGCTTACCATGCCATCAAAGGCCGCGACGGCATCACCCCCGAAATGGCCAAGTCGGCGGTGCGCCGCTCCAACACCTTGATCGCCTCCTTGGCCGTTCATTTGGGCCATGCCGACGGCCTGCTGTGTGGCTTAGTCGGCCGCTACGACCACCACCTGGAACATGTGCGCGATGTGATCGGCATGCGACGCGGCGCCCACTGCCTGGCCGCCATGAATGCCCTCATGCTGGACAAACACACCCTCTTCATCGCCGACACCTTCGTCAACGACGACCCGGATGCACAGACCCTGGCCGAGATCGCTGAGATGGCTGCTGAAGCGGTCACCCAATTTGGCATCGAGCCCAAAGTGGCCTTCTTGTCGCATTCCATTTACGGCTCCAGCCAGCGTGCGTCGGCCCGCAAAATGCGTGCGGCGCGCGCGCTGTTCGCGGCCAAGCGCCCCGACATTCAGTCCGAAGGCGAACTACAAGGCGACGCCGCCCTGAGCGAAGACATTCGCGCCACCTTCTTACCCAACAACACTCTCAAGGGTTCAGCCAATGTGCTCGTGCTGCCGAATTTGGACGCTGCCAACATCCTGTTCAACGTGCTCAAGATCACCGGCGGTCAAGGGGTGACCGTGGGGCCGGTCTTGCTCGGTGCTGCAGCACCTGTGCATGTGCTCACGCCATCGGCGACGGTGCGGCGTTTGGTGAACTTGACGGCGTTGACGGTGGCGCAGGGTGAGCGTCGCAGAGTGGGTTGGGGTGAGGGCTTGAGTAGGTAGACTACATTGCCTTGATTCGGCAGGCCACCGATGCTTGAAATCGGGCACAGGTCGAAGCCGCCTTGTAAAAGGAAAAGACCGTGAATAGAACGATCCTCTCTCTGCTTCTGGTTGCCCTTTCATCACTTGTATCGCCAGGTTTTGCGCAATCACACTCGAGTGCAAGCGGTTGTGTACTTTCTGGAAATCTAGCCTTTCAGTTGGCCGAGGATCGAGATGTTGGCGTTAGCAAGAGGCAGGCCGAAAGCGCTCTGGCCTCGATACCCTACAAGCCAGCTGCGGGACCGCATGCCGAACCAATCGAACCAGCAAATAGCGTGCTGGAAAAGGTCTACTCGTTCTCTTATCGTGGCCTAAGTCCTAATGCGCTGGCTGCGCTCGTATTTGTGCAATGCGTCCCATCGCCAGATGCTCAAAATCCAGACGTTCCAAAACTGGTTGTGGCTTGCCAGCAAAGACATATCGGGTTTGGTGAGATTGTTTGGTGTGTGAACGCTGCGTTGTGGGGCCTGCCCGCAAACGTCCGGCCAATGGAACAAATAGTCCGAATGAAAGCTACTCGACTTGTAGCTACTCAGGCATGGTGACCCTGCTAAGCCACAATTTTCACGCCGCTTGCGCCGTGAACTTCACACCCAGTGCGCGGGCCACTTTCATGATGGTGTCAAAACGCGGTTTTGCGCCCGGCGAGAGCGCCTTGTAGAGACTTTCACGACCCAAGCCCGCATCTTTCGCCACTTGCGCCATGCCCTTGGCGCGCGCCACGTCGCCCAGCGCGAGCAGCAGTAAGTCGGAATCGTTGGTTTCAAGCACGGCGGTCATGTATTCCGCAATCGCTTCATCGTCGTCGAGGTAGCGGGCTGCATCGAAGGCCACCAGCTTGAGCGGTGTTTTGGTTTTGGTCACGATACGTCTCCAAGTTCAGAGATCAGCTTTATGGCGCGACGGATATCGCGTTTCTGGGTTGACTTGTCACCCGCATTGAGCATGACAACAATTACTGAGCCACGACGAACGAAGTACAGCCGATAACCCGGGCCGTAGTGAATCCGCATTTCTGAGACCTCGCCTTCAATCGGCTGCCAGTCTCCAAGATTGCCTGCTTCGGCTTGCCGCAGGCGCGCGGCGATTCGAATCTGAGCCCGTTTGTCTTTCAAAGCGTCAAGCCACGCAACGAACTCTTCAGTCTGGCGAACGGTGAACATGGAGCAATTGTATTCATTTGGATACAAGACGTCAAATCAACGTTTCACACCCGCACCGCCCGCTTGAGCAACCCCGCCACCCCCCAAAGCGCGAAAACGGTCAGCCCCGCACACACCACCAGCGGCATCCACAAATCCGGCAACGCCAGGTCTTGACCTTTCAGTACCCGCGTCATCAAGGTGCTTTGCGCCAGCGCAGGCACCCAGAGGTGCCAAGGCGCTTCGCCTTCTTGGTTGAAGACGGATACCAAAGGCAGCAACTGGGCCACCATGACCACCAGAGACGAATTGACCTGCGCCTCTTTCACGCTTTTGCAGCGCATGGCCACAGCCATCAAGGCGGCGGAGAACAAGGCGACCAATGGCAACAGGATCAACAAAAACCACGCCGCTTCCACCCAACCGTATTGGAACAAGGCCTGCAAGCTGTCGCTTTGAATCAGCCACTGGGCCGGGATGAAACTGAAGCAACTCAAGGCCGCCACCAGGGTGCTCAAGGCAGCCACTGCCGCCCATTTGCCAAGTACGATGCTGCTGTGGCGCATGGGGTTGGTGAGCAAAGGCTCTAGCGACCCGCGTTCGCGTTCGCCTGCGGTGGTGTCCAGTGCGGCGTTGAGCGCGCCGTAGAGCACCGCCATCAGCACAAAGAAGGGCAGCATGGCAGTGATTTGTAGGGCGCGACTTTGGCTGTTGGCCAAGTCGCGCTCCTGGATTTGTACGCTGCGCAGCACATCGGGGGCGACACCGCGCAGGGCCAAAGTCAGTGTGGCGCGTTCCTGGTTGAAGCCGGACAGCAAACGCATCACACGGTTCACGCCAGCCGATGCGGCTTTGTTGGCGCTGTCGCTGACCACTTCCAATGTAGGCAGGTCGCCTTCGCGAAGTTTGTTCTCAAAATCTTCCGGCACCACGATCACGGGGTGGGCCAGACGACCGCTCTTGAGTTGAGCCTCATAGTCTGCTGGCGCGTCACGCAAGGTGAGGGTTTGGCGTTCCAGGTAGTTGCGCAGGCTGGGGGCTTGCTGCAAATTGCTGGCCCATAGCTCACGCGATTCGGCTCGGGTTTCAAAGGTGGCGAACAGGTGGGACATGGCCCACAACACCAAAGGCCCGAGCATGACGCTTGAGAAAAACACCACCATCAAGGTGCGCCGGTCGCGTAATGCGTCCAACCATTCTTTGCGAAAAACGACGGCGCAAGATCGCCAGAAGCTCAAAGGGTTCATGGCATGCGTTGAGAAAGACCCATCGCCAGTGGGTCGGGAATGGTGGCATCTAACAATGCGGGGTCGGCAAACGCCAAGGCGACGAAGGCACTTTCAAAATCGCGCTCGCCGGTGCGTTCGCACAACTGGCCAACAGTGCCACTGGCCACGGTGCGGCCTGCGGCCACCACCACCACGTGTTGGCAAAGTTGCTGCACCTCTTGCATGATGTGAGTGGAAAACACCACGCATTTGTCGCCACCCGCAGGGCTCGCGAAATAACGCAGCGCGTCGCGCAGGGCGCGAGTGGACAGCACATCCAGCCCATTGGTGGGTTCGTCCAGCACCACATGCTTGGGGTCGTGCACCAGGGCGCGGGCCAGTGCAGTTTTCATGCGTTCGCCTTGGCTGAAGCCTTCCACTCTTCTGTCTAGCAGTGCTTGCATTTCTAACAACTGCGCCAGCAACTCGGCGCGGTGTTCAGCGGCAGCGGCTGTCATGCCTTGAAGCTGGCCGTAATAAACAATGTTCTCGCGTGCGGTGAGCCGGGGGTACAGGCCGCGTGAGTCGGAGAGTAGCCCCATTTGGGCCAGTGCCGCGCGTGGGTCGGTACGCACATTGACCCCGCCCACAAACAACTCGCCGCTATCGGGCGGGATCAAGCCCGCCAACATGCGCAATGTGGTGGTTTTGCCCGCGCCATTGGGGCCGAGCAGGCCGGTGATTTGGCCGTCTGCCGCGCTGAAGTTCACACCGCGCACGGCGTCAATCACGGTGCGCGAGCCGCGTTGCCAGGACGGGTTGGCACCACCGGGACTGGCGCGGCCTACGAAGCGTTTGGCTAAGTGGTGGATCTCGATCACGGTTGGCCCCCTGGCAGTGAAAAGCTCAAAGGGCGTGGAATAGATTGCAAACAACTGCCATCGACTTGAGGCGCTCGGCCATCGGGGGTGTCCAGGTAACGAAACACCAAGTCAGGCACACAGGGCAGACTCATGAGACCATGGCCTGCTTGTGGCACCAGCACTTGTGTGACTTGGTTACCCAAGACTTTGGTCACTTGCTGCGCATGCCGAGGCGGCGTGACCGGATCAATGCCACCGCCGAGCAACAACACGGGCGATTTACTGGCTTGCAGTTGATCAAACGCGGGCGGCACGTCCGCCGTGGGCCAATGCGGACAAATGTCGGCGTAGCGCTGTGACAGGGCGTCACCAAAATCAGCGCCTAGGTTGGTGGGCATGTTGGACTTGCGCTTCACGTCTTCAGCACACACCACCGTCAGATGCATGCCGGTGTAAAGCGCGGGGTTTCTTTGCTTTGACGCGCGCGGCATGGTGCTGCTGGCCAACGCCACCAAACCTTCCCAGCGTCCTGCGGCGGCGTCGCGCACGGCTTGCGGCAGGGCAGCGGCTAAGGCGGGTACGTACAGCGGTGCACGCACGGCAGCCAGCACCATGTCGCGTGTGATGGTGAGCACTTCGCTTTGGCCGGTGTGCGGATCGTTGACCAGCTCGTCTTTGGGCAAACTTTGCAGCAACTGCTGCCAGGTGGCGCGCAAGTTACCGTGGCGCTTTTGGCAAACGGGCTCTGCATCACAAGCCGCCCACAGTGCATCCAGCGCAGCTTGGGCGTCGGCCCCACTGCTGATATGCAAAGCCATGTTGGGCGGCACCACGCCGTCCAGCACCAAACGCCGCACCGTTTGTGGGAACTGTCGCTGGTAGTCCAGCGCGGCGCGGGTGCCATAAGAAGCGGCCACCAGGTTGATGGTTTTGGCGCCGAGTTGTTCACGCACGGCGTTCAAGTCTTGCATGGCCTGCGGCGTGGTGAACTGGCCGATGTCACTCGGGTGGGTGACCCAGGGCAGGGCTTGCAGTTGTTTCAAACAAGCCAGTGCATCGGACAAGGACAACGCCGGATCGCTGCTGCGTGCCCAGGCAGCGAGGGTGCTGGTTTGGGGTGGGTCGCAGCGCAGCGGGGCTGAACGGCCGGTGCCGCGCTGGTCTACAAAAACAATGTCGCGCCGCTGGTTCAGGCGGTTGAACAGTGGTAGCACATGGGGCATCAAATCGATGGCGCTTTGGCCTGGGCCTCCGGCAATGAAAAACACCGCGTCTTCCCGTTTGCGCCGTGCCACAGCAGGTAATAGGGCGTAGTGCACGTCAATTTGAGTGCCCTTGGGTCGCGTGGCATCCAAGGGGCGTTGCACCACACCACAGCGAACTTCCTGGGCCACACCGGGAATGCGGCAGGGCGTGAGATGGCCTTGCGCCCATGCCGGTGCCAGCGCCAGCACGCCTAGGGTTGCGCAAAAGGTCTTCTTAGCGGGCCGCCACATAGGTCAAATCGCTGTGCGGTGCTGCCTTGAATTCGGGCCGTTGTTCCGCTTGCGTCGCCCAAGCTACCAGGGCGGGAAAACGGCAGGCCTGCACCACCTGGGGCAACATGGCTTGAATGAATGTCCATGCCACCGCGGTGCTCACACCGGCTTGGTTGATGGGGTTATTGACCAGAGGGTGGCGGGTGATTTCCGCCTCCAGCGCATCACAGGCCGCCAGCAATTGGCCGGTGACACGGTTCGCCCAGGGCGCATGTTGTTTCTCGCTGGGCCGCAGTTGTTGTTCGTAAACCAGTTGCACGCTTTTTTCACAAGCAGCCAGCGCCAGCCCTATGGTGCGCAGGGCCTGTTGCCGCTCCCGCAGTGCGCTGGGCATCAAACTGCGTGGGGCGGCCAGCGCTTCAGCGAAATCCAGTATCAGACTAGAGTCCATCAAGACCTGGCCGTCGTCGCAGATCAAAGACGGCGCTTTCACCACCGGGTTGATGGCGGCAAACGAATCAAACTGCCGAAACACCGAGATAGACCGGTGTTCAAAAGGCAAGCCGAGCAATTGCAGCGAGATGGTCACACGGCGCACATAGGGGGAGTCGAGCATGCCAATGAGTTGCATCGTGGTTTTGCGCGTGGATCTATGACGAATGACGAGATGGGGTGACGCGAAGTATGCCTGGGCATGGAGGAGACTTGCTCTGTGTCGCTCCAGTTCTGGGAGACTGTCACCCATGCCAGCTTGCCGTTGACGCCCTAGAACTAGAAAATGACATTTAGTAACCACTTTGGGCCTAAACAGACGTCCCATTTGCCGCGGACACCCCCCTTCATGTCTTCCCCGCCCGCTTTGCATGCCAGCAGCGTCAACCGCCACTTTCTGCAACGCTTGAGCAAACGTTGTGCGAGCCAAGGCGATGTGTTTGCCGCCAGCGATGTTCGTCACGTGGATGGCCGCTGCCTGGTGGCACAGGGCCAGGTTCTCGACGCAGAGCGGGTGTTGTCACTGCAAGACCAAGCCCTGCAAGCGCCCTTGGAGTTGAGCCTGGCGGTTCATGAGGCCCCCAACGGGGCAGAGTTGGCGCACAGGGCGCGGGTCTTGGTGGCGTCTGACGATGTTTTGGGCCGTTTGGCGGGCACCGCCACGGCCAGCAGTGCTGCGCGGGACACCCTGCAAAGCCTGCGCTGGGGCCCTGCCACCCAACTGCTGGCCGCTTGCACCGCGCCCGATGCCTTTGACCATGCGGCGGCGGTGAGTTTTGTTTGCGCTGCGCTGGCTGGACAAGCGGGCTGGAGTCCGAGCGACATGCAACTAGCCGCCCTGGCGGGTTGGTTGCACGACGCAGGTGAGCTTTACCTGGCACCGGCGCTGCGTTCCAGCAATCCGATGTCGCCGCAGGACTGGCGGGCTTATGCACAACACCCGCTCTTGGGGCGACAGCTGGCCGATCAACTTGACCGTTACCCCGCCGCCGTGGGCCGTGCCGTGGGCGAACACCATGAGCGGCTGGATGGCTCGGGTTACCCCGGTGGAGTTAACGCGGACGGGTTGTCTGAACTAGGCGGCTTGTTGGCTGTGGCAGAAGCTTTGGTAGGCGTGCTCGCCCAGCCCCAAACGAGTGAACCCGCGCGCCGCGCGCGTGCGCAAGTGGCCCTGCGTTTGTTGCCGGGAAAGTTTGCCACGCCTTGGATTCAACTGGTGCAGCGCGCCTTGTGCTTGAACGCAGCAGATATGGATGCGGCCACGTTATCCGCCACGCACTGGCGGGCCATGGTGGCCCAGGCTCAAAGTTTGTCGGCCTGCTTGCAGCAAGCGGTGAAATTCGACGCTGAGACCAGCACAGACATGCACCAGAGCGTGGACGACAACCCGCCATGGGTCGAGCGTTTGCGAGCGAGTAGCCAACACCTGCTCACCGCGTTTCATGCCAGCGGTGCGAGCCAGCTTGGCCACGCGGACAAGCACGCACCACCCATCGACCCCATCACGATTCTCGAACTGCAAGCCGGCTTGCGCGAAATGCGCTGGCAACTCGGCGCCCTGGTGCGTGATGTGTGCAGTGCCACGCCAGCAGAACTGCCGCGAGACCACAGCGGGCTGGCACTGCTCCAGGTTCTGCGCATCGGCTTGACGACGGCGTAGGAGCGGCTTTCGCCAAAACGTGTAATGTCCCAGGGCCGCAGGCCGACTACTGGTAAAGGACTGCCTATGACACGCCGTTTCCGCGACGCCACGTTCTGCTTGTTGACCTGGGTCTTCATCGCCTCCGAGGCATTGGCCGCACCCCCCGCGCCTGGGCGCTACGGCGGCCAACTTTGCGTGAGCACCTCAGGCGCACCAGCGCAATGCGGGCCGGTTGCTTTGTTGTTTCAGCGCGGCAAACTTCGCATGCAGTTCAGCGACCTCGTCTACACCTTAGAACAACAAGCCCCCAGCGCCCAAATGCGTTTGGTGCTGATGCACAACCATGTGCAAATTGACGAGTTCCTGACGCGTGGCGAGTGGTTGGCGCGCAGCCTGCGCTTCAAAGACCCGGACAAAGACGTGCGTTATGAGGTGCGCTGGTAACCCCAACGAGTGTCCCCCAAAATGACTAAGGGTAGGCTCACACCCCACCCTTGCGCATCAAGGTGCTTTTGCCAAACAAACTCTCGATCAAATCGACCGCGACTTCGGCAGTGCGGTTGCGCACGTCCAGGGCGGGGTTGAGTTCCATCACGTCCAGGGACGCCAGGCGACCGGTGTCGGCAATCATCTCCATGCACAACTGTGCTTCGCGGTAGGTGGGGCCGCCGCGCACGGTGGTGCCCACACCGGGGGCGATGTCGGGGTCGAGAAAATCGACATCAAAACTCACATGCAAATGGGTGTGGGCGTCCAGCGTGGCCAGGGCCAACTCCATGGCGTGACGCATGCCCATCTCGTCGATGAAGCGCATGTCGAACACGTCCAAATCCATTTCATGAACGAAACGTTTCTCACCTTCATCCACACTGCGAATGCCAATTTGGCGTATCCACTTGGGATGAATGGCGGGCACATGACCGCCAATTTCAATCAACTCTTTGGGGCCGTGACCGCACAAACAGGCCACCGGCATGCCGTGCGTATTGCCGCTGGGGGTGAGCAAGTTGGTGTTGAAGTCGGCATGCGCGTCCAGCCACAAGATGCGCAGTTTTTTGCCCGCCTCACGGCAATGGCGTGCCACCGCGCTGATGGAGCCTATGCCCAGGCAATGGTCACCGCCCAGCACAATGGGCAAACGCGCGAGCTTCAACTCGGCGTACACCGCATCGTGCAGGCTGCGATTCCAAGCTACCACTTGCGGTAGATGTCGGTAGCCATCAACCGGTGGCAACCAAGGGTTGGCGGGGCCGCTGAGGTTGCCTCGGTCCACCACCTCCAGCCCATGCCCGCGCAACACCGATTCAATGCCCGCCACACGCAAAGCCTCGGGCCCCATGCTGGCACCGCGGCTGCCTGCGCCGATGTCGGTGGGCGCGCCGATCAAACTGACGGGTGTGTTCATCACGGCAGTGTCTCAGTTTTTCTGATTCACGCGGCGCGACGCAGGGCGGAACGAGCCGCACCGCGACGGGTGTGGCCGAACAGGTCTTTGGGATCGTCGGTCGGCGGGATCAAATCGGTTTCTACGCCAATGCCGCGCTCGCAGGCTTTGCGGTAAACATAGCGCAAGGCGGAGAAGTCTTCTAGCGCAAAACCAACCGAGTCGAACACGGTGACCTGCGCGTCGTCATCGCGGCCGGGCACTTGGGCCGTTAGCACACGCCACAACTCGGTCACGCCGAAGTCAGCGGGCAGTTGCTGAATGTCACCTTCGATGCGGGTTTGCGGTTCGTACTCGACAAACACCTTGGCCGCTCGCAATACATCGGGGTGCAACTCTGTTTTACCTGGGCAATCGCCACCCACGCCATTGATGTGCATGCCGGGTTCGATCATGTCGGGGGTGAGGACGCTGGCGCGGCTTTTGTCGGCGGTGATGGTGGTGACAATGTCTGCGCCACGCACGGCCTGTGCTGCTGAATTGGCGCGGATCACTTTCAAGCCAGTGTAGGGGGCCAGGTTGCGCATCAGCTTCTCCGTGGCTGCGCCGTCCACGTCGTAGACCACCAACTCTTCAATGCCCAGCAGGTGGTGAAAAGCCAGGGCCTGAAACTCACTTTGCGCGCCGTTGCCAATCAACGCCATGCGACGCGAGTTCTTGCGCGCCAGTGCCAAAGCAGCCAAGGCCGAGGTGGCGGCGGTGCGAAAGGCCGTGGTCAGCGTCAGTTCCGACAGCAGCAGCGGATAGCCGGTTTCCACATCGGCCAGCACCCCAAACGCCATCACGGTGAACATGCCGCGCGCAGTGTTCGCAGGGTGGCCGTTGACGTATTTGAAGGCGTAGCGGCGCTCGTCCGACACGGGCATCAACTCAATTACGCCCACGGGCGAGTGGTTGGCCACGCGGGCGGATTTGTCGAACGATTCCCAGCGCTGGTAGTCCTCTTTCAAGGTTTGCACCAGCTCTTCCAAAAACGTGGTCACACCGAGGTCTTGCACCAGGCGGCTCAGGGCGTGTACATCAACAAAACGGGTCATGGTGCGGCTCCGTTCCAAACGCAGCCCCATGAGGGGGCTGCCAATTGACAATATTCTCCGAGCCGGGTTGATCAACAAAAAGACAGAAACTTGCCTATTTGCCGCTATAAAATGATCATATTGCCCTGGTTTGGAGAGCAAAATGTCTGGTGTAGACGATGTAGACCGCGAGTTAATCGCCTTGCTGCGCGACAACGCCCGCCTGCCGGTGGCCACCTTGGCCAAGAAGCTGCGCGTGGCGCGTGGCACGGTGCAAAATCGCCTGCAAAAGCTGGAGCAAGCCGGGGTGATCGTGGGCTACACGGTCAAACTCAAACCCCAGGTAGAAGCGGCCCGCATCCGCGCACTGATGAATGTGGCTGTGGAAGGCAACCTAGCCGCCGAAGTGCTGCGCGCCCTGCGCGGCCACCCCCATGTGTTGTCCCTGCACACCACCAATGGTCGCTGGGACATGGTGGTCGAGGTGCGGGCCGACACGCTCGAAGCCTTCGACCGCGTGCTGGGTGAGATTCGCCTCATCAAAGGCATTGCCAATACAGAAACCAGCATTTTGTTGTCCACACACAAGCTGTGAAGGTCAAAGAACTTCACATATTGACTGAATTGACGCCCACCAACTCGCGGCTGGGTTGACTGGTTCGTGTTTTCAAGCCACCCGGTCTATGCGCATCGCAAGGAGCAGTGCGGAGTTGGTGCGCACGACGCCATCGATCTCACCGATCTCGTCAAGTAATGCGTCTAGGCGCTGTGTATTGGGTGCCCGCAACACAGCCAGGTAGTCGAACTCGCCGCTAACTGTCATGTCCCTGGCGAGGCACCCCGGATGATGGAAGACACTGTGGGCGTGCGGGCCAGCGCGAGTAGAGGTCGGTCAATTCTTTGATGGCATGGACCGCGATCGCTAACTTGACCCGCCGCTGACCACTCGTAC